>JAZUII010000001.1:0-9074 GCA_045642105.1 Anaerovoracaceae bacterium
TATACTGATGAAGAAGAAGTTTAAGCTTGAGAACCTTGAATGTGCTCACTGCGCTCAGAAGATGGAAGATGCTATCAACGCACTTCCTGATGTTGAGGAGGCTTCAGTAAGTTTTATGACACAGAAGCTCACAATCGTTGCTGATGAGGACAAGATGGATGCTATCCTTGAGCAGGCAATCAATGAGATTAAGAAGGTTGAGCCTGATTGCACTGTTGTGCTCTAGAACACTATCAAACGACAGAGGTTATACACATGAAACAGAAGTTATCAGTTAAACAGCAGAAGGAACTGCGTGAAATAATAATTGCGGCAATCCTTCTGGCTCTTATTATGATAGCTGAACATATGCATCTGGTTCCGCTTTTCGAGGATCATTCCTGGACAATGCTTATTGCATGCCTTGTTCCATACTTCCTTGTAGGAAGAGATGTAGTAAGAAGATGTTTCCTCGGCATCAAGAACAAGCAGTGGATGGATGAGAAATTTCTCATGACAATTGCGACACTAGGAGCTTTTGCAACTCAGGAATACTGCGAAGCTGTTGCCGTAATGCTTTTCTATCAGGTAGGAGAGTTCTTTCAGGGATATGCTGTAGGCAAGTCCAGAGAGTCCATTCAGGCACTTCTTGAGATTGCTCCTGAATATGCCAATGTGCAGCAGGAGGATGGAAGCATAGAGGTATTGGATCCAGACGATGTAGAAGTCGGAAGCATTCTTGTAATTAAGCCGGGAGAGAAGATTCCTGTGGATGGAACAGTTATCGAAGGAAGCGGCCTCATCAACACAGCAGCACTTACAGGAGAGTCAATGCCGAGAGAAGTTCGTGAAGGATATGCGATTATCTCAGGCTGCGTCAACGGCGAGAATCTTCTCAAGATTCGTGCGGACAAGGAGTATGATGACTCGACAGTAGCTCAGATTCTTGAGCTTGTGGAGAATGCAGCTTCAAAGAAGTCACAGACAGAAGCTTTTATCACAAGATTCGCACGCTATTACACACCGCTGGTTGTTGCAGGAGCACTGCTGCTCGCATTTATTCCGCCGATTTTCCTCGGACATTTCGGTGACTGGTTGCTGAGAGCATGCACATTCCTGGTAATTTCGTGCCCTTGTGCACTTGTAATTTCAGTTCCGCTCGCATTCTTTGGAGGCATCGGAGCAGCGTCAAAAGCCGGTGTGCTTGTCAAAGGTTCCAATTATCTCGAAATGATGGCAAATCTCGATATGATTGTATCTGACAAGACGGGTACACTAACCGAAGGTCGCTTTAAGCTGAGCAGAATCAATGCCGCTGAAGGTTTCACAGATGATGAAATTCTTGAGCTTGCGGCCTATGTGGAACAGACTTCAACTCATCCTATTGCAGTATCAGTTGTTGAGGCCTGCGTGGCCGAACTTGATCCACAGAAGGTATCCGATGTTGAGAATATTGCCGGTAAAGGGCTGAAGGCTTCAGTCATGGGCAGAACTGTGGCGGCCGGAAATCTTAAGCTCATGAAAGATGAAGGGCTCGAACTCAGGGACAATCAGATTATAAAAGGCGGCACTTGCGTATATATTGCAGTAGACGGCAGTTTTGCAGGAAGCATCGAAGTTGCAGATGCACCTAAAGAGGAGGCTGAGAAGGCAATTGCAGATATAAGAAGAGAGAAGGTTGCGAAGATTGTTATGCTGACCGGTGATTCAGAGGACACAGCAGCGAAGATTGCAGCAGAGCTTGGAATCACAGATTATCGTGCAGGACTTCTTCCGCAGGACAAGGTAATGGCTGTTGAAGAACTCCTCGAAAAGACTGCAGCGTCGGGCAAAGGCAGACTTGCTTTTATCGGCGACGGAATCAACGACGCACCTGTGCTCTCGAGAGCAGATGTCGGCATCGCAATGGGTTCACTTGGTTCAGATGCGGCTATCGAAGCGGCTGATATCGTAATCATGGATGACAATCTTGAGAGAATTCCAATGGTCATCAGGATTGCGAGAAAGACTATCGGAATCTCGAAGGCGAATATTGTTTTCGCGCTGGCGGTAAAAGTCGGATGCCTCATTCTCGGAGCGATCGGAATCGTCGGCATGTGGGCTGCGGTTTTCGCAGATGTAGGAGTTGCGTTCATCTGCATACTCAACTCGATGAGAATGCTGGGCAAAAACGCTTGATAAGTATTGAAGTAAATTATTTTCCATTAGCGGATTAACTGCTACGTCATTGATTAAATTGATGACGTAGCATTTTTTTGAAAAAATACAATTTTATATATTGACAGAAAGAGAGAGAGAGATAATAGCTTTTAAAGAACGGAAGATTAGCTAGAAACAAATAATAGTTTTGGAGGTATATTATGAAAATTAACATATATAGAAAATTTTTGACATTGCTATTTATGATGGCATTTATTATGATATCAATAGTACCTGTGTCTGCAGCATCCGGTAAATGTACTCATAGCAGTCAGCATGGAAAAAAGGAATGTCAGGTGTCGCAGACTGTTGGAAAAATCTATACTGAGCGTAATATGCCAAATTATCGTTTTAGAACAGTAAATACGGTACAGAAAAAATGGGTTTGCGGTTATGTAGATGGACAACCTAAAAACGGTGTACGATTTACAAAGGGACAGCATGCTTATTGGAAGAAGGAAAAAGGTTCAACTTCAATAGGATACAGTTTTGGAATAAAACACGGAGACATAAATCTGGGATCAGTTTCAATAAGCGTACCAGTTGGAAAAGTTGCTGGTTCTGCTTCTTACCCAACAAACAATGCTTCTTCAACAGGTTATTACAAGGTGTATGTACATCATTATTATAAGGTGTCATCAACATTTGTCGAAGCCCAGAAGTATAATACTTCTAAAAAGAAGTGGTCTAGTTGGTACAAATATTCAACAAAGCCATTAGTGACTAAGACATGGTTGAATTCTGATGGTAGATTGATAAAACAATAATGGAGGAAAAATGTCGAAATCTCTAAAATTAGCAATAACTAGTATACTGGTCATAACTGTTGCGATTGTTGTATATGCTTGCATTACAAACGCTACAAAATATAATAATTTAAATGATTATACGGGTACTTATCTAATCTTAAATTCTCCGTATTATATTTCCATAGATGCAGAAGCAGAAGAGGCGTATCTGTATAATCAAGATGAAGGTATATATAGTGATTTGGAATATAATTTTGTTGAAGGAAAAGGGGTACATCTTAAGAACTTAGATGCAGGAATTAATGGATATTTATCATATGAAAGCGGTAAGGACTTTGTCTTCAACGACGACGCAAACAGCAGTTGGCAGGTTGAAAAATGCGGAGATGCGGCAATGAGCAAAACATCTAAGTCGTAAATAGTTTTTTATCAAGATTTTATGATGACTTGATATATTAATGGTCATATGCTATAGTATATTTATACGTTAAAGCAAGGAAGAGTGGGGCAACCCACTCTTTCACTTATGTTAAGACTTAAATGGAGGAAGCATGGCTAAGACAGATATCAGTTCAAGGGTTGCTTCGATGCTTGAAGAGTTCCTTGCTGACAAAGAACTTGAGATATATCAGGTTCAGTATAAGAAGGAAGGTCCGGACTGGAAACTCAAGGTTTTCCTGGATAAGCCTGCAGATGCTGAGTCAGAGTATGTGAACATCGATGAGTGCGAGCTTGTAACAAGATACCTCAATGAGAGACTTGATGAAGAGGACCTTATTGACAAGAAATATATGCTGGAGGTTTCATCACCGGGTCTTGACAGAGAACTCATCAAAGACAGCGATTATACAAGATTCGCAGGAAGACTTGTTGAGCTAAAGCTTTACGAGGCAGTTAACGGCAATAAATACTTTGAAGGGGAGCTCATCGGCAAAGAAGACGGTGTTGTAAGCATTGATGTCAATGGAGAGACGCTGCAGATCCCTGAGAAGAAGATTTCAAAGATAAATCTTGCAGTAGTATTCTAAGGAGGAAGAAATGAACAAGGAATTTCTTGACGCATTAGCAGATCTCGAACGTGAGAAGAATATCTCAAAAGATGAGATTATCACAGCAATCGAGGATGCTGTAGAGAATGCATATAAGAAGAATTACGGAGCGTCAAATGTCAGAGTAATCGTTGACAGAGAGACAGGCGAAGTAATGGTTCTCATGGGCAAAGAAGTAGTTGAAGAAGTTTTCGATGATATGACAGAGGTTTCACTTGAAGAGGCTCTTTCATATGACGAGAGATACGAGATTGGAGACATCATCGAGTACCAGATTGACCCTAAAGATTTCGGAAGAATTGCAGCACAGGGTGCTAAGCAGGTAGTTGTACAGAAGATCAGAGAAGCTGAGAGAGCTAACTCATACAACGAGTACATCGACAAGAAGGGTCAGATTATCTCAGGAAAGGTTGAGAGAATCAACAACGGAACAATGCTCGTATCATTCGGAAGCACAGAGGGAATCATCCCTGCATCCGAGCAGGTAAAGGGCGAGAGCTTCAAGGTCGGTGACAGAATCAAAGTTTATGTAATGGATGTTAAGAAGGAGAACAAGGGACCACAGGTATTCCTTTCAAGATCACATCCCGGCCTCGTGAGAGGACTTTTCGAGCTTGAAATTCCTGAGATTGCTGACGGAACAGTTGAAATCAAGGGCATAGCAAGAGAGGCTGGTTCAAGAACAAAGATTGCTGTATATTCCAACGACGAGAATGTTGATTCAGTTGGAGCATGCGTCGGCAACAGAGGTGCAAGAGTTCAGAACATCGCTGATGAGCTCTTTGGTGAGAAGATTGATATCATCGTATGGGATGAAGATCCTGCAGTGCTTGTAAGCAACGTTCTCAGACCTGCAATCGTTGAGGGAGTATATGTCAATGAGGATGAGAAAATGGCTACAGCCGTTGTTCCTGAGCAGCAGTTATCACTTGCTATCGGAAGAGAAGGACAGAATGTAAGACTCGCTGCAAGAGTGAGCGGTTGGAAGATTGATATCAAGAGCAAGTCACAGCTCGAGGAGAGCGGCTTCAATTTTGACGAGTACGAGGATGAAGAGGAGCTTGCTGATGAGTTTGAAGGAACAGAGAACGCCGATGCGTAGATGCGTATCATGCATGGAATCATTCCCGCAGAAAGAACTCATAAGACTGACTCTCAAAGACGGGTCAATACTTATTGACGAAAGCGGCCTTGAGCCCGGACGTGGAATGTACATATGCAGAAACGCAGACTGTATCGAGAATATGATAAAGAAAAAAGCATTTAACAGAGCCTGCAGACGCAGTCTCAACAACGAAATGCTCGACGCATTGAAGGTTGAATTGCTTTCAGTAATTAAGGAGGAAACGAATGTCAAAAAAAGTTAGCGAACTTACTAAGGAGCTTGACATTACATATCAGGAATTAAAAGAATACGCTGACAAGCTCGGCATTGAAGTGAAGACTTCGAGAAGCAGTGTCGATGACAAGGATCTCGGAAGACTTGTCAGCACTATTGAAATGATGAAAGGTAAGTCAAGCTTATCATCAGGTGGTGCCAATAAGCCTAAGATAAAGGCTGTTCCTATTATCAACAAGGATAAGCCAAAGGCAAAAGCACCGGTTGGCAAACCTGTAATTCCAAAAAAGGACGAAGAATTACCTCACAAGTCAGAAGAGGAGCCAAAGGCTGAACCTGCTGCTCCTGCTGAGACAGAGATTAAGGCAGAAGCTGTTAAGGCTGACGTAGCTCCTAAGAAGGTTGAAACAGCTGCTCCAGAAGTAAAAGAAGAGCCAAAGGCAGAGGTGAAAACTGAGCCTGCCAAGGAAGAAAAGAAGGAAGAGGAGTATGTAAATGCTCCTAATAAGCCAATGCGCTTCAAGAAGATTATCGACGCTAATGAGGTGAAGAAAGAAGAGCAGAGAAAGAAAGCTGAGCAGGAGAAGAAGGAAAAGAGCGGAAAGAACGACCGCAGAAATTCTGACAGCAAAGATGGTCGCGGAGACAGAAAGAAGAACGATAAGGGCGGAAAAGATCGTTTTAACAAGAACGATAAAGACGGCGATAAGAGAAATTCACGTCCTGGTCAGAGAAAACCTGCCGGCAGCGGAGAGTCTGCCGCACCTGCTTCACCTGATAAGAAGTCAAAGGGCAAGAGCAAGAAATTCTTCGACAACAGAGATAAGGATAAGCAGAGCAAATCCGACAGAAAAGAAGACGGCAATTACGGCAGAAATAACAGAAACAATTCTTACGATGAGAGATCACTTGAGAAGCAGACTCGTCACAAGAAGAAGAATAAGCCTAAGGAAGAGCCAGAGGTATCAATCGAGGAGCTTCTCCCAGAGGGCACAATCGCTGTAACAGTTCCTATCACTGTCGGCGGTCTTGCAGAGCTTGCAGAGATTTCTGTATCAAAGATTATTATGGCTATGATGCAGATGGGTGTTATGGCTACAATCAACCAGACTCTTGATAAGGATGCTGTAGAGATGCTCGCTGTTGATCTCGGAATTGACCTCGTTGTAACAGAGGAAGAGGAAGAAGTAATTGAAGAGGGTATCGATAACCACGAGGATAACGAAAAGGATCTCAAGCCTCGTCCACCAATCATCACTGTAATGGGTCACGTTGACCACGGTAAGACATCACTTCTTGATGCTATCCGTAACACTAACGTTACAGCAGGTGAGTCCGGCGGAATCACACAGCATATCGGTGCTTCAGAAGTTGAGATTAATGGAAAGAAGATTGTTTTCCTTGATACACCGGGACACGAAGCATTCACAACAATGCGTGCTCGTGGTGCACAGGTAACAGATATCGCTGTACTTGTAGTTGCTGCTGATGACGGTGTAATGCCTCAGACTATAGAGTCAATCAGCCATGCTAAGGCTGCAGGTGTTCCTATCATCGTTGCTATCAACAAGATGGATAAGCCGGGTGCTAACCCTGACAGAGTTAAGCAGGAACTCACAGAGCACGGAATCCTCGTTGAGGACTGGGGCGGAGATGTAATCAGCGTTCCTGTTTCAGCAAAGAAGGGAGAAGGTATCACAGATCTTCTCGAGATGATTCTTCTTCAGGCTGAGGTGCTTGAGCTCAAGGCTAACCCTGACAGACTTGCAAGCGGTACAGTTATCGAGGCAAGACTTGATAAAACAAGAGGACCTATTGCGACACTGCTCGTAACTAACGGAACTCTTAAGACAGCGCAGAGCGTTGTAGCAGGTACATGCTCAGGTAAAATCAGAGTAATGACCAATCACAAGGGTGAGGCTATCAGAAAAGCCGGCCCTGCTACAGCTGTTGAGATTCTCGGTCTCAGTGAAGTTCCTATGGCCGGCGATTCATTCAACGCTGTTAAGGATGACAAGGTAGCAAGAGAGATTGCAAATACAAGAAAAGAAAAGCTCAGAGAAGACGTTCTTGCTAAGAATGCAAGTACAACACTCGAGAAGCTCTTCTCACAGATTCAGGAGGGAGAGGCAAAAGAGCTCAACCTCATCATCAAGGCAGACGTACAGGGTTCTGTCGGAGCAATCATTTCATCACTCGAGAAGCTCGATACTCCTGAGGTAAAGGTAAAAGTTATTCACTCAGGCGTTGGTACAGTCAATGAGTCAGACGTAACTCTTGCCGAGACATCAAACGCTATCATCATCGGATTCAATGTAAGACCTACATCAGCTGTAATGAGCCAGGCTTCAAATTCAGAGGTCGAGGTAAGACTTTACAGAGTTATCTACGATATCATCGATGATATCCAGGCAGCTATGAAGGGTATGCTTGACCCAGAGTTCAGAGAAGAGGTTCTCGGTATGGCTGAGGTTAGAGATACATTCAAGGTACCTAACATCGGTGTTGTTGCCGGAGCATACATTAAGGAAGGCATCGTAAAGAGAAACGAGCAGATCAGACTCGTAAGAGATGGTATCGTTATCCACGAGGGTATGATTTCATCACTCAAGAGATTCAAGGACGATGCAAGGGAAGTTGCCGCAGGTTATGAGTGCGGTATCGGTATCGAGAAATACAACGATATCAAGCCGGGCGATGTAATTGAATGCTTCACAATGGTAGAAATCGAAAGATAAATGCGCGAATTTTTTCGGACACACTGCGATTAATATCGCAGTGTGTTTTTTTGTGTATCTTATTCAATAATTGACGAAAAAATAACAATAGGTATTGACAAAAATCTGTCAAGTAGTATCATTTATATAGGCTTGATTGACAAATCTTTCACAGTCTCATATGTTAGTTAATCTGAACACGGAACATGATGCATGGAGGTACCTTGTGTTGATGTGTCGTGTTTTTTTTATAAGGATTTATTACAGAATGTACACTTTAGGAATTGATATTGGATCAACTACTTCTAAATGTGCACTGCTCAGGGACGGAAGCGAGATTGTAAGTACATCAATATGTATTGGCGGTCTTGGAACTGAAGGTCCTGAAGAGGCGGTCGCAGAGATTAAGAAGTTTGCTGAGGATAACGGCTATTCAATCGAAAAATCGATTGTAACAGGCTACGGAAGAATGAATTATGAAGACGCTGACGGTGAAGTCAGCGAATTGACATGTCACGGACTTGGCGGAAGACTCATTTTCCCGGAGCTTCGTACAATTATAGATATCGGCGGCCAGGATGCCAAGATTATCTGCCTTTCTGAAAGCGGAAGAATGTCCAATTTTGTTATGAATGACAAGTGTGCGGCAGGTACAGGAAGATTTCTCGATGTAATGGCTAACATCCTCAAGATGGATATTAACGAGCTTGGAGCTGAAGCTCTTACATCGGACAATCCATCACCTATATCCAGCACCTGTACGGTTTTCGCTGAATCTGAGGTAATCAGCCAGCTCGCGAACAATGTCAGAAGACCTGATCTTGTTGCAGGTATCTGTGAGAGTGTGGCTAACAGAGTAAGTGCTCTTGCGAGAAGGGCAGGTGTTAAACCTGATGTATGTATGTCAGGCGGTGTTGCAAAGAATGTAGCTGTAAGAAGCGCTCTGGAGAAGTCTCTCGATGTAGAGATTAAGTTCGATGAAAGGGCACAGTATTTCGGAGCTATCGGCGCTGCTGTATATGCGTACAGAAAGGCAGTTAAG
>JAZUII010000002.1:0-67596 GCA_045642105.1 Anaerovoracaceae bacterium
ATGGATCCGCGCGAAGCTTTTCACGACTACAGCCTTGATGCCGAGATAGAGTGGTGCGAGTGCCGCATGCTCTCTTGATGAACCCTGGCCGTAGTTCGAACCGCCGACGATGATGCCGCTGCCTGCCGCCTTCGCTCTTTCTGCGAAAGTCTCATCGACTACCTGGAAGCAGAACTCTGAGATCTTAGGCACATTGGATCTGTAAGGCAGAACTTTAGCACCGGCCGGCATAATGTGGTCCGTTGTTATATTGTCCTCGACTTTGAGGATTACCTCTGCGTCGATTCTGTCCTCGAGCGGATGTGTGTCAGGGAAAGGCTTGATGTTTGGTCCTTTCAGAACCTCTGCCTTCTCAGCCTCTTCGCCCTCAAGCGGCGGAATCACTCCGCTGTCATTGATGCGGAAAGATTCCGGCATTGGAATTGCCTCTCCATCGTCCACTGTCATAGGGTCTGTAAAATATCCGGTAAGAGCTGCAGCGACTGCAGTCTCAGGGCTTACGAGATATACCTGCCCGTCCTTTGTTCCGGAACGTCCGAGGAAGTTTCTGTTAAAAGTTCTCAGGCTGACGCCTGCTGAGTTAGGCGAGAAGCCCATGCCGATGCATGGTCCGCACGCACACTCGAGCACTCTCGCTCCGGCGTCAATCATATCTGTAAGTGCGCCGCACTCTGCGAGCATCGAGAAAACCTGTCTCGAGCCCGGCGAGATGCTGAGGCTCACGCTGTCATCAATCTTCTTGCCCTTCAGAAGCTTAGCTACCTTGAGCATATCCGATAGTGATGAGTTTGTGCATGAACCGATGCACACCTGGTCTACTTTGATGTCTGTGAGGTCTTTGACCTTCTTGATGTTGTCAGGGCTGTGAGGACAAGCCGCAAGAGGCTCGAGCTCGCTCAGATTGATTGCAATCTCCTGTGCGTACTCTGCGTCCGCATCGCTTGAAAGCTCTACCCAGTCCCCTTCTCTTCCCTCTGCCTTGAGGAAAGCCTTTGTCATTTCATCTGATGGGAAAATTGAAGATGTTGCTCCAAGTTCGGCTCCCATATTGGTGATTGTACATCTCTGAGGCACTGTGAGTGTCTTAACTCCGGGACCCGCGTACTCAACTATTGCACCTACTCCGCCCTTAACGCTCAGAATTCTGAGAACCTCAAGGATGATGTCTTTAGCGCTTACTCCGGGTCTGAGCTCGCCTGTCAGATTGACTCTTATCATGCGAGGCATTGGAATATAGTAAGCACCTCCGCCCATAGCTACCGCTACGTCCATGCCGCCGGCTCCGATGGCGAGCATGCCGATGCCGCCTCCGGTAGGAGTATGCGAATCGGAACCGATGAGCGTTTTACCCGGAACACCGAAACGCTCGTAGTGAACCTGATGGCAGATGCCATTACCTGGACGTGAATAATATATACCATGCTTAGCGCACACGCTCTGAATATATCTGTGGTCGTCTGCATTCTCGAATCCTGACTGCAGGGTGTTGTGGTCAATATAAGCAACCGAGCGCTCTGTCTTAACGCGCGGAATTCCCATCGACTCGAATTCAAGATATGCCATTGTGCCGGTCGCATCCTGTGTGAGAGTCTGGTCGATTCTGATGCCGATTTCTTCGCCGACAACCATCTCGCCGCTGACCAGATGCGCCTCTATAATTTTCTGTGCTATAGTCTTGCCCATTCTTCCGCCTCTTTTCTACCAATTGCCCTTGAGTGCTTCATCCGATGTGATGAACTCTTCGACCTTCTGTCTTATCTCACCGCCACCGATAGCAGAAACTCTTCCGCTGTCGTACTCTTCGTCAATCCATGCTTTGACGAAACGAACAACCTCGCTCTTCTTGTCAACTGCATGGCTTCCTTCGAGACCGTACTCATCGTTAATCCATTTAGCCACACCTGCGAAGCCTGAATTCTGGTTGATTGTAACCGTAGGCGGTCTCTTGAGGAATTTCTTTGTATCGAAAATATTGTATATCTCTTCGTTCTTAAGCAGTCCGTCCGCGTGGATGCCTGCCTTTGTAACGTTGAAGTTCTCTCCGACAAAAGGTGTCTGCTCAGGCAGTTTATATCCAATCTTGCGTTCGAAGTATCTTGCCATGTCTGTGATTACGGTTGTATCCATACCGTCGAGTGTGCCTCTGAGCTGTGCATACTCGAAAACCATCGCTTCAAGCGGAACGTTACCTGTTCTCTCTCCGATGCCGAAAAGCGTGGTGTTAACAGCAGCACATCCGTAGAGCCATGCTGTCGCTGCGTTTGTTACCGCTTTATAAAAATCATTATGTCCGTGCCACTCAATCATCTCGCTCGGAACGTTGGCATAGTGCCTGAGTCCGTAGATAATTCCCGGAACCGAACGAGGAAGTGCAACTCCATTGTAAGGGATACCGTAACCCAGAGTGTCACAGGCTCTGATTTTGGCTGGAATGCCGGCCTGCTTTGACAGTTCCTGTATCGCACTTACGAAAGGCACTACGAAACCGTAGAAATCGGCTCTTGTTATATCTTCGAGATGACATCTCGGCATTACTCCAGCCTCAAATGCATCGCTGATAACAGAAAGATAATGCTCCATCGCCTGCTTTCTTGTCATTCCCAGTTTAGTGAAAATGTGGTAATCTGAGCAGCTTACAAGAATACCGGTCTCTTTAACTCCGATATCGTGAACCAGCTTGAAGTCCTCTTTCTTTGCTCTGATCCAGGTTGTAATCTCCGGGAACTCAAGACCGAGGTCCTGACAACGTCTGATTGCTTCCCTGTCTCTCTCACTGTATACAAAGAACTCTGTCTGACGGATTTTCCCTTTAGGGCCGGACAGTTTTGACATCATTTTGAAGATATCTACAATCTGCTTAACTGTATATGGTTCCCTGGACTGCTGTCCATCTCTGAAAGTTGTGTCCGTAATCCATATTTCTTCCGGCATGCCGTAAGGGCTGTTACGGAAATTGAACGGAACCTTCGGGATTTCTGTATATTCGAATACATCTCTGAAGAGATTAGGATTCTCAACATCCTGAATATTGTATCCGTATGTCTCTTTTTCGAGAAGATTGCTCGCTTTTCCAAGTACTAATGACATATTTCTTACCTTTTCCGACAAAAGTCGCCTTTTCTTGTTATAGATTGTATACAAGTATTCTAATGCACGTTCGCATCATTGTCAATCCGGCAATTTCAGATAAAAAAAGAAAGCGGCCTCCCTGAAGCATCGGGAATGCCGTAATCTTTTTAGTCTACTTGAAGTCCTTTGGGTTTACATTTTTTACATAGAGTCCATGCTTGTTGCAGTAATAATATATGCGCTTTGTAAGCCTTGTCTTGAACCGCGCTTCAGCTGCGCCTTCCGGATACAGCTTTACAAATTCAATCCTGTCGCCCGCTGCCGCCGCCATAAAGGAAATGAAATGATTCTTGTCCATTGGATGTTCGATGCTGACATAGTACTCATCCTCAACTTTCTCAATCTTCAGCGGATAAGGGCAGCCCTCGCCGGGAGTCTCTGCCTCAAGAGCAGGGAGCACTATACCGCAGCAGCTTATAACCGCTTCCCCCGCCGCTGTTATCACATTGCCGCAGACAGGGCACACATATATCTTGCTCCTCAGCATATTGAACGATCTGTTCTCATTGCTAACGCTTTCACCCGAAAGCAGTTCAATCATCGACACGCCGAGGGCTTTTGCAATCGGTTCAATAAGGCTGATATCCGGATAGCTTCGGCCTGTCTCCCATTTCGATACCGCCTTGTCGCTCACACCAAGAACAGTTGCCAGTTCTGCCTGTGTCATTCCGCGAGATTCTCGGCACGACTTAATCATGCTTCCCGTTACATACTGATTCATAATTCTGTCCTCCTTATGCGAAAATCATAGCATTCGCTGCAGCGCTCTGGCTACCTACCGCTAGTATACCTACCGCGAGTAGAGTCGCTTTTTAAAAAAAGAACAGGTCAGAAACCTGCTCTTATATCTCGAAAATATTACAGGAACCACTCAGGTTCTTTGCGCCTTACTGTATCCACTGCCATCTGAACGGCTGACTTCCTGCCGGAATATATATTGATTGGAGCCGGCTTGACCTTTAGAAGATCAACCTCAGATCCGGACAGTCTTGTAATCTTGTTGCTCGTTGCAGTCCCGAAAAGCTTAATCATCTCATAATCTCTCACATCCGGGCGCTTTCCAACGAGGCTGTGTTTGGCAACATTTCCGGCAGCTTTCTTGGCGATAAAAGCCGCTGCGCTCACTATGTTAAAGCCCTGGGCCTCAACGAATCCCGCAAGTTCGTTAAGCGATCTGCCATAACTTGCATTTCCGTATGTTACGACAGCTACCGTCATAGTGCCGCTTCCGCTCATACGCTGCACCAGTCTGAGACAAGTAAGCGGAATCCTGTTCTTTACAACAGGAACACCGAGAACAACAACAGTCTCGTCATCAAACTCCAGCACCTCTGATTCACTCTTCGCGATGATGTCTTCAATCGCATATAGCTCGCAGTCTACATCGCAAGGCAGTACCGAATCAAGTCTTGATGAAATATCGTATACAACTTCATCAATTACCTCGAGCGCCTCATCCAGCATATTCAGATTAATTCCAACAACTTTTCTAATCATAGTAAAAAAATTGTAGCACCATAAGGCGCTACAATTTGTTGTTTGTGTGAAATATTTCTGCAATTTGTCTACTTGTAAGTGAGACCGACCTTGTCGTATACGTCCTTGAGTGTTGCTTCGGCAATTACCGATGCCTTCTCTGCACCCTTTCTGTATACGCCTCTCAGATATTCCTCGTCGTTCATAATCTTCTCTGCCTCTTCCCTGATTGGTCTGAGTGCATCGATGATAACCTCTGCAACAGCAGGCTTGAACTTTCCGTATCCCATTCCCTCAAAGTCCTTTTCAATCTCTTCGAAGGACTTGCCTGTGAGAGCGGAAACGATATTCATCATGTTTGATACGCCCGGCTTGTTAACAGGATCATATCTTACCCATTTCTCAGTATCCGCGTCTGTTACAGCCTTCTTAACTTTCTTGTTGATAACATCCTCTGTATCCATGAGGAAAATGCATCCGTCAGGAACAGACTTTGACATCTTGTCTCCAGGTGTGCTGAGTCCATAGATTCTTGCACCTTCCTTCGGAACGTATGCCTTAGGCACCTTAAATGTAGGTCCGTATACTCCGTTGAAGCGGTTAGCAATATCTCTTGTCAGCTCAACATGCTGTCTCTGATCCTCTCCTACAGGCACATAGTCAGCCTGATAGAGAAGAATATCTGCAGCCATCAGTGCAGGATATGTGAAAAGTCCCGCATTGATATTATCAGCGTTTTTCCTTGATTTGTCCTTGAACTGTGTCATTCTCGACAGTTCTCCGAACATAGTGTAGCAGTCCAGAACCCAACCCAGCTGCGCATGCGCAGGAACATGGGACTGATAGAACAACGTATTCTTCTCAGGGTCGAGACCGCAAGCAATGTACAGAGCGAGCTGCTCCAGAGCTCTCTTCCTGAACGCCTCAGGGTCCTGCCTTACAGTTAAGGTGTGGAGGTCTGCCATAAAGTAGTAGTTATCATACTCATCAGTTCTGTCAACCCAGCCCTTAATAGCTCCAAGATAGTTTCCTAAATGCAGATCACCGCTTGGCTGAATGCCCGATAGCATAATTTCTTTAGCCATTATAGTTTCCTCCTTTTATCAAAATATAACAATTTCATTATTATTCTTATTGTTTCAGTTGTCAAGAAGCCAAATACTGTTTATTTGCGGTAAATGTCCTTCTCGGTAATCACCGAATCCATTAGTCTGTCGAACTCATCGACCGGAATATCCTCCATAATCAGCTCTTCATAACATAGTGCCGTAATCGCACACGATGTCTTAGGAAGGAAGCGGTCGTAGTAGCCGGCGCCGTGTCCGAGTCTCCTGCACTCTCTGTCGCATGAAACGCATGGCGCAATAATATAGTCGATCTCTTCCGGCTTCACCTCTTCAGCATCTGCCGAAGGTTCCATTATACCGTACGCGCCCTCCGAAAGTGACTCCGGACCCGTATACAGTTTTGCAGTCATTATGTGCGCATCAACATCCGTACAGAGCGGAATGCACACACGCTTACCATCTTCCAGCATTTTCTCGATAAGAGCGACAGTTGAAGGCTCTCCCTTCATACTTATGAAGCAGAGAATCGTCTGTGCGTCTGCATACTCTTCGCTTTTGAGTATGTTCTGTAAAATCGCTTCATCAGCGAATTCTGTGTATTCATCAGAAAGCGTCTTGACGATAGCTCTCGCCTCTCTGCGAAGCCTCTTCTTGCGGTCGCCTGCTGATTCTTTTTTCGCCATAGCTGCGCCAGTCTCTAACATATGCGTATCTCCTCTTCTGCTAGATCTTGCTGATGATTTTCCTGCGGATTCTTCTTGTATACATTATCGACATTCCGGTACCCATTACTTCAGCGATAGGGAATGCCCACCATACCATTGTTACATCGCCTGTGAGCGAAAGCAGCCATGCGGCAGGAAGAAGTACGACAAGCTGTCTCAGGATGGATATGTTCATGCTGTAAATACTCTTGCCGAACGCCTGGAAAATCGCACCTCTCATAATCGCATATGCTGCGAATGGGAAGTTGACTGAGATGATTCTGAGTGCTGCAGTTCCGATTCTTATCATTTCATCAGATGCGCTGAAGATTGAAAGAAGCTGTGCAGGGAAAAGCCAGAAAACAACTGTGCCGGCTGTCATAATTGAAATTGCAAGCACTGCACTGAATCTCATCACTTCTTCGATTCTTTCTCTGTTGCGCGCGCCGTAGTTGTATGCAGTAATTGGCACAACTCCGTTGTTCAGTCCGAATATAGGCATGAAGATGAAGCTCTGCAGTTTGAAATATGCTCCGAATGTCGCAACTGCTGTTGACGAGAAACTAAAGAGTATCTTATTGAGTGCCGAGTTCATGACTGAACCTACTGACTGCATGATGATTGAAGGTACACCGATTCTGTATATCTCCTTGCAGATGCTCCACTCAGGTTTGATGCTTCTGAATGACAGCTTGACCTCTTTGTTCTTTGTGATGTTGAAGTAGAGGCCGAGGGCTGCTCCTGTAACCTGTCCGAAAATAGTGGCAACAGCCGCACCTTTTATTCCCATTGCTGGGAAACCGCAGAGTCCGAAAATCAGTATCGGATCCATTATCATATTGATGACTGCACCCGTACCTTGGGTGAAGAAGACATATTTGGTTTTACCTGTTGCCTGAAGAAGTCTCTCGAGCGTTATCTGTGTCATAACACCGCATGAAAGCCAGCATACGAGGCTGAGGTAAGTTGTTCCGTATTCAACGATTGTCGGATCATCTGTCATCAGTCTGATAAATGGTCCAGCAAGGAATCCAACGCCGATGAAAAGCACGTAGTTGACTGCCGCAAGGAAAATTCCGTTGTGCGCAACCTTGTTAACCTTCTCGTACATTCCGGCTCCCAGGTATCTCGAAAGCAGAGCTCCCATACCTACGGATGTTCCGATTGAAAAAGCAATGATGAGCATCTGTACCGGGAACGCTGCTGTTACCGCAGTAAGTGCATCCTCGTTGATTTTCGCTACGAAAAAACTGTCGACTATATTATAGAGAGCCTGTACCAGGTTCGATATCATAAGTGGAATCGACATTGAAATGAGCAGCTTCTTAACCGGAGCATAGCCCATTACATTGTCATCCTTGGGACTCTTTTTCTTGTTGTTTTTCTGAATTTCTTCTATATCTTTCTCTGACATTATGTATGTTTCCCCTTCTGTTCTTTAACCTTATCATTTTACCACCGACGAGCAATTTATTCCATCTCTCATTTGTTATATGTGTTTTTTGTATAATCTGCACAAAGAATTTTTAAATTATTTGTTGACAAGCAACGGTTTATTGGTTATTATGATAGCGAAATGGTGTATGTACTACTTCACCTTTTCTTTTTTATTAAAATAACACTCGGAGGTAACGATTATGGTAGCTTTTACAGCTTGGTTAGATAAGGTAGACGGTATGGTCTGGGGCGTTCCTATGATGGTTCTGCTTATGGGTCTCGGTCTTCTTCTTTCTTTCAGAATGGGATTCTTCCAGTTCAGGAAACTCGGTAAGGCTCTCAAGTATATGGTCCACAATGAGGAAGGTGCAGAAGGTGAAGTCAGCTCATTCGGAGCTCTCGCGACTGCCCTCGCCGCAACTGTCGGAACAGGTAATATCGTAGGTGTTGCTACCGCTATTATGATCGGTGGACCGGGAGCTTTATTCTGGATGTTGATTGCCGCTTGTCTCGGAATGGCAACCAAGTATGCAGAGGGACTACTTGCTGTTAAGTACAGAGTCCTGGATGAAGACAATCACGCTCTCGGCGGACCTTTCTACTATATAGAGAATGGAATGGGCAAGAACTGGAAGTGGCTTGCTAAGCTGTTCGCCTTCTTTGGTGCAGCTGCCGGTGCTCTCGGTATAGGAACAATCACACAGGTTAACTCCATTACATCTGCTTGCAACGCACTCTTTGATCCAGATTCAGCACACATTGCTTTCAGACTCGGTTCACAGGCTTACACATGGACAACAGTTATCGCTGCAGTTATCGTAACAGCATGCGTTACACTCGTTATCATCGGTGGAATCAAGAGAATTGCTGATGTTGCATCGAAGATTGTTCCTGCAATGATGGTTATCTATGTTGTTGTTGCTTTTGCTATCCTTCTTTTCAATATCACAAAACTGCCTGGCGCGATAGCAGTTATCGTAAAGAGCGCGTTCGGTTTTGACGCTGCTGCAGGCGGAGCTCTCGGAGCTATGATGATTGCTATGCAGAAGGGTGTTGCAAGAGGTATTTTCTCGAACGAAGCTGGTCTCGGTTCTGCGCCTATCGCTGCAGCTGCTGCTCAGACAAAGGAGCCTGTAAGACAGGGACTCGTTACAATGACAGGTACTTTCCTTGATACTATTGTTATCTGTACAATGACAGGACTTTCAATCGTTCTGACTGGTGCATATCAGCAGGGTCTCGAGGGCGTTAACGTAACAATCTATGCATTTGGTGCAGGTCTCCCTTGGGGACAGCAGGCTGGTGCAATTGTTCTGACATGCTGCCTTACACTTTTCGCATTCACAACAATTCTTGGATGGGACTATTATGCAGAGAGATGTCTTGAGTACCTGACTAACAGAAACATGAAGGCTGTAAAGGTATACAGATGGATATACATCGCAGCAGTTCTTATCGGACCATTCCTGACACTCGCGTTCGTATGGACTCTTGCAGATATCTTCAACGGTCTTATGGCATTCCCTAACCTCGTTGCAATCCTTGCACTCAACGGAGTTGTTGTGAAGGAAACAAGAGATTACTTCAGAAGACTCAACGCCGGAGAAGTTGATGAAGGTATGCTCTCATTCAAAGCTAAGAGAGCTGCCAAGAAAGATGCGTGAAAGTCTTTACCGACTTAAAGTCTATAGAGAAAAACCCCAGCAGCCTTGTGCTGCTGGGGTTTTTCGTTTATCTGTATTCTATTTTTAATCTAGTCCCATGTCAATCTGCCGTCTCCATGGATTGGAAACTCTCCGCCCAGGTAAGTCGGTTTGATTCTCAGTATAGCTTTGAAGAAGTCTTTCTCCCTGGCCAGGAACTCTCGTATCACAAGACTTCTTGTATCCGCACTCTGTACCGGTCTTGCCGACAGGCCCTGCACATTTGTTCCAAGGATCGTTCCGATATACAGCGCTCTGTATTCGTGGAACTCCTGTGTAACAACGATTGCGCTGTCTACATCGAAAATTGCCTTGGCTCTGTACATCGACTCATAGGTTGAGAAACCCGCATGATCAAGGAAAACATCTTCTGCCGGAACGCCTGCACTAAGCACATAATTCTTCATAGACTGGACTTCATTATAGTCAGCCTGTCCATTATCGCCTGACAAGAGCAGCTTGTCCGCATAACCATTCCAGTAGAGATTCAGCGCTGTATCCAGTCGCTCTCTCAGATATGAGCCCGGCGATCCATCCCAGTTGATTCCTGCACCAAGCACGATTATGCAATCCGCTCTATTGAGCTGCGCAGCATCAGTCTTCAGATGAAGCCTTCCTATTCCAAGTACTGCCAGTTGAATAAGCAGAATAATCGCCACGCAAGTAAAAATGCACTTAAATATATTCTTTATAAATCTGAGTATTGCTTTCATTAATATTTCATCTCCAACAGTAATAGATTGTAACACAGTTTGCCGTCGGATAGTAGGATGCTTTGGTGAAGATTTCCGGGTTCGTATCCGCACCGCATTTTACTTATTTTTCACAGAATATACCCATTAGCACAATAGGAAATACGATGCCGGCACCAACTATATCTCCTAAAACCCCTATC
The DNA here is from genome assembly GCA_045642105.1 of Anaerovoracaceae bacterium. Classification (GTDB taxonomy): domain Bacteria; phylum Bacillota; class Clostridia; order Peptostreptococcales; family Anaerovoracaceae; genus Crickella. The sequence goes on from JAZUII010000002.1 coordinate 10,412, forward strand.
GCCGTTACTGTTACAAAAAATCTGAAAACGCTAAACTGATATGTACCCAGAATTCCAGACTCATATCAATGCAGAGTTCTTTTCTGTTACTTACTGAAAAGCAAGATCTTTGGTTTTGTGTCACAAGCAGGTTTGCTATTTGCCTATACACATATTTGTGTCTATATGGATTTTACTTTGAAAAAAGCTGCAATCCTGCTCAGTCTATGTGGCATTAGTTGAAGCTAAAGTTCATATGCCACAAATTCCACTCATTCTCTTTAAAGATAGAATCAGCTGTGTGCCAGCTACTACATAAAATCTCTATATGCCACATTTTTACAGATCATTCTAAGGTTTATCTCAGATAGCCACAAACACTTATTTTCACCTAACGAACAGTTCAATCCCCTCCGTCCGTATGCATAAAGAAGAGGCTGTCGCACTAACGGCTGATTTCATTAGTGCGACAGCCTTTTATTTGAATGAACTAAAGGCCGTTGCCAGTTCGTGTTCTAAAGAATAAGCAAATGAACGGCAATTCTTCAGAAAAAACGCTCTTTATGGACTGTTCTTAGTCTGTAAATGATGAAAAATATGAGTTGTGTTCTGAAGAATAGCGATGAGAATATGGATTCTTCAGAACTTTTTTGTTAAACATGATGCATAAATAGATTTATATGACACCAGAAGTGGAATTATTCTAAAGAATACCATTCAAAAGTAGAATACTTTAGAACAGTAGCTGGCAATCCCCTTCGAATGGATTGATTACAAGCTTGACAAAGGGAAATTAAACAGAGCTGGTGGCGGGAATATCGCACGGTCAAGAAATCCCGCTTCGCGGCGCGTTCCGCGTTCTTGACAGTGCTTTCCCGGGCATCTTTATAATTATATGCCCGGGCTCGAACCCTTCTTTTGTGGCTGCGGGTTCTATTCCTTCATATCACTATATAAGCAAAGAGGACGCGCCGATGCGCATCCTCTTTGCTTATGGAGCTGGTGGCGGGAATCGAACCCGCAGCCACTTCATTACGAGTGAAGTGCTCTACCATTGAGCCACACCAGCATGCCCGCTTATTATAACTTATGAGTGCAGTTTTTTCAACTTGAAGCGAAGGCGTGATATAATCAGCCTATGAACAATTGTAATGAACAGAGAATCAAATATGTCTCACAGATGGCGGATTCCAGACTGCTGGATTACATCCGAAGCAAGGGCTATTCCATCAGCACAACACTTGCACTTCCACAGCTCCCGACGGGCATTTCCAGCCATCCGGATCTGCAGATGTGCAGGCTCGGCATAAATGATTCATCTCCAGTAATCAAAGCAGACGAAGAGGAACTTGCGAAACTGGGTTCCGTCTACCCTCATGATATTCCATTTAACGCTGCTTGTACCGGCAGATTCCTGATCTGCAATGCGGAGCACACAAGCAGCAGAATCCTCAAAAAAGCTGAACTGTTGGGGCTTACTATTATCAATGTCAGACAGGGCTACGCTAAGTGCAGCTGCGTTGTGGTTGACGAGAATTCCATCATTACCTATGACCGTGGAATCGCGCGAGAAGCACTCAAGGCCGGTCTTGATGTCCTGACAGTAGCTCCCGGCCACGTGAAACTAGAAGGCTACGGTACTGGTTTTATAGGCGGAACAAGTGGACGAATTGGCGATACTATAGTTTTCAATGGAAGCCTTGATACACACCCTGACACTGAAGCCATTCGCGATTTTATCAGAAGCAGGGGTCTGGCGATTAAAGAATTCGACTATGAGCTGACAGACATCGGCTCGATAATCTAAAGGAGGCGGAATGAAGAAGCACGCAATTATACCAATATTCATACCGCACCTGGGCTGCCCGAATGACTGCGTTTTCTGCAATCAGCGGGCAATCACCGCGCGTACGGAAACTCCGACATCCGAGACCGTTCGCGGTACGATTGAGGAATGGCTTAGCACACTCGAGCCAAAACGAGCAGAAGGTCTCGAGACCATCGAGATTGCATTCTACGGCGGAAGTTTTACAGGGCTCAGCATACCGGAGCAGAGTTACTATCTGTCCGTCGCAAAAGAGTTTCTCGATTCGAGCAGGATTGACGCAGTTCATCTGTCAACCAGACCTGACTATATAAACCACGAGATTCTGGAAAACCTCAAGCATTACGGAGTGCAGACCATCGAACTCGGAGTACAGTCCTTCGATGACGAAGTTCTCAAAGCCTCTAACCGCGGACACTCATCACAGGATGTCTACAATGCAGTAGAGCTCATCAAAGAATATGGCTTCGATTTCGGCATCCAGCTGATGATTGGGCTTCCGGGCGATAGCCTTAAGACATGCATACAGAGCGCAGAAAAGGCAGCAAGTCTCAAACCTAATCTTGCGCGACTCTATCCGACTATCGTTCTCGATGACACCAGACTTCTTGAGATGTACAGAAAAGGAGAATACCAGGCCTTAACTCGCAGCGAGGCAATAGAGCGTACCAAAGAAATGTATAAGATTCTTGCGAACGCCGGAATCTACATTATGCGTGTCGGCCTCAAAAGCACAGACATCATCGGCGATGGCGGCGCAATTAACGGCGGCACCTATCACCCTGCTTTTCGCCAGCTTGTCGAGTCAGCAATTATGCGCGATGAGTTCACTCCGCAGCTAAAAGCAATCTGTGATAGCTCGCACGATTTCACTAATCGTATTAAGGTTGATCTCTGCGCGAATTCTGCATGGTTCTCCAATCTAGTCGGCAACAATGCCGAGAACAGGATTTTCTGCGAGGAGACTTTTCCGCAATTGAATATCAAGTTCTGTGTCGATGACAATCTCGCTGACGGCGAGTGCGTCGCTAGACTTAAGTAAGATTACGACATAACAAAACCCGCATCGTCCGATGCGGGTTTTTCGCATTATATATATTTCTATCTGTTCCTTGTCAGCGGCTTCGCAAGTGTAACAACAGATGCCGAGATGAGCAGCACGATGCCCACAACCGTATTCCAGCAGATGCTCTCATGCAGCATGATAATTGCGATAAAAGGTGCAATGGCCGGTTTAATCATAAATGCCAGCGAACCGGTTGTGGCATTTGAGCCCTTGATTGCCAGGAAATATGTCATGTATCCGACACCCGTAACAAGGATTCCGATGTACGCAATCATAACAGGATGCTGAAGCACTCCCTCGAACACAGGCCTGCCGGTTGCAAGCATTATCACAAGAAGTACCAGCGATCCGAGAATGAAGCTCAGCGAAGTCTGCGTGAAAATGCCGACACGGTTGAGCGTTTTTTTACCCATAACCGTATAGGCAGCAAAAGTAGTCGCCGCTATAACCATCATCAGCAGGCCGTAGAGCGAATTGCCCGGCTGTACATCCCAGGGTCTCAGCATAAAGAACAGCGCCGCGAAACCCATGCATACCGCAAGAGTTTTGTTGCGGTCCATTGCCTCAACTCTGAAAACGTGGGCTATAAGCATTGTGAAAACCGAGTTAAGACATATGATAGATGCCGCTGTCGAAGCATTGCAGTGTTCTATACCGATCTGAAAAGCAAGCATGCTTACCGGTATGCACATTATGCCGACCAGCCACACCCATAAGAAATCCGCACGGCTGATGCACTCTCCTTTTGAGGTATAGTTGTCTCTGTACTCCTTTACTGCGAAAGGCAGCAGTATCAGGCCTCCAATCAGAAATCTCAGAAAAGTAAGCTGAACTGAATCAAAGCTTGCACCGCCTATTTTGAGCGCAACCTCCATCGTTCCAAACAGAAAAGCTGTAATAAAGATATAACAAATGACCTTTTTCAAAATAATCTCCCCTATAATATGTCGGATATTCTATCCGGCAGAATTTCGTGTACTGCAGTCGAAAAGAGCTGCTTAACAAGCCCTTCTACCGCATCTTTTGTGCCTTGCTCAAGGTTCTCGTAGCTTTTTGCAAAACCAAGGACTTTTGCAGGTGTAAGTTTGCGCAGATCCTGAACACTATCTATTCCGTTGTCATGGAAAAGCGAAAACAGTGCTTCGACAAAAATCTCTCTTTCTTCGTCGCTCGCTTCCATCAGCCAGTTATGAATAGTTCGGTCGATATAGGCGCTGCTTCTTGTTATATGTTTGAGCTCAACGAAGTCATCGTCCTCAATCTCCCAGCTGTATGCATTGTGCTGGAAAATTCCAAGGGAATTGCTTTTGATTACACAGTAATCTCTCTCCTGAGAGAGGAGCATTCCGATAATAGACGACTGCGGAATCTGTCTAATCAGCTTGTCGTCGATATCGCTGCCGTTCTCGAGAAGCATTTCAACTATCTCATCTCTGAAGCCCGGACCATCATGACTGAAAATATTGATAATGCGGCTTCTTACATAATCGACGCTTGCAAACGCACTGAATCCCGCCAGGTTACCGCCCTTCGAGTGTCCTCCGACATAGAATCTTTTATCTGCTCTTGGGCAGCCTTCATCATAATGCGCCATTAGATATCTGAGCGCAGACTGCTGCGAAGGCACTACCGGTTTGAATGACATCTGGAAATCTTCCTTCCAGCCGAGCATGGTGCCGTCTGTACCTCTGAAGCACACATAGTCCGTATCCCGGTCTATTTCGAAGATCACTGCAGCAAACTGCTCTTCTCTCTCTGTATCAAGAGTTGACTCGAGATCAACCAGCCTGATATCCCTGTATCGTCTGCTGGCTGCCGCAGCCGCAAGCATTCTGCGATTGTCCTTATCTGTAATGCCGTCATTGAAAACCTTATCGAAATACTCGGCTTTATAAAGATCCCTGACACGGCATCCCGGTTCCTCTCTGCTGAAACCTTCCGCATCCATAAGAATCTCGATTTTCCCATAGAACAGCTCACAAAGCACCATGCTGTCTACCGGGCCGAACGGCTTTTCTTCAAAAGTATTATGGCTCTGCTGGACATACTCAATTATGTTCATAAGTTCACCTCACACTCGCTCTGAATTACCTTTATAGTCGCGTCAATCAGCGCCTTGCGGCAGAGAATTTCGATATGATCCCCAGCCTCAAGAATTGTATCTCCATTCGGCACGATTTCTCTTCCAAGCCTTGTAACGCTCACTATCAGACATCCCGGAGGAAGCTTCATCTTCCTTACCGCGGAGCCATCCATAGCCGCTCCAACATGGATATCGCCCTTCAGAATAACCTTTATATTTGCGTCCTCTTCGTCTTCATTAACCGGGATTCCTGCCTCCCTTGCTCTTCCTTCAGCCTTCAGTCTTCTGCCCAGAAGCTGCTCATATACCGGCTGAGCGCCGCACATATCCACTGTAACAACCGCTATGAGCGATACAAATACCAGTGCAAGGAGCGAATTGAAATCTCCTGTCATTTCAGTTATCAGTATGATGCCGGTTGCCGGTGACCTGACAATGGCCGCGAAGAAACCTGCCATCGACATAACAGCAAAAGCAGCCAGATACTTCTGATCCACCCCGATAAGAACACCGAGTGCCCTGCAGTATACTCCGCCGGCAACAGCTCCAAGCACCAGCATCGGAAGGAAAATTCCTCCCGGAGCACCCGAGCCGAAGCTTCCTGTTGAATACAGGAATTTTACAATAAGAAGAACTGCCAGCGCACCAAACGCGAACCTGCCCGAAGCCACCTCCGCCACAAGGTCAGAGCCGCTTCCAAGCGCGGTCGGATACAAAAACATCATAATATATGCAAGCACGAAGACCGCCGCCATTTTGGAGAAGTGCTTCAGTCTTCCGCTAAAACGTCCCGCTATTCCGTCGAAAATATTCTGCATAGCATCGAGGGTTTTGTTGTACAGCGCGCCGAAAAGTCCGAGCAGAATTCCAAGCAGGAGTATAGCCCAATACAGCTTGAGAGGAACGCTGTATACAACCTCAACATTGAAAACCGGCTCCAGTCCCACAATATTTGCCACCACATAGTCGCTTATCGCAGTTGCAGCCATCGTTGTTACAAGAATAAGTGCTGAGAAATTCTTCTGCAGCTCCTCCAGGGCGAAAATCGCACCCGCAAGCGGCGCACCGAATGCGGCCGAGAGGCCTGCTCCCGCACCATATGTAATCAGCAGCCGCTCCTCCGTGAGCAGGCGATGGTTGGCCCTCGCAAAACCCTTGCCAACCATGGCTCCGAGCTGAATGCTCGGACCCTCTCGGCCCAGAGCAAGTCCTCCACCTATCGCCAGAGCACAGCCGGAGAACTTTGCAATCAGCAGACTCCACCAGCGCTGCTCAAGCAGCCCGGACATCTCGCCCTCAACCTGCGGGATTCCCGAACCGGTACTCTCAGGCTCCCACTCAAGAAGACAGGTCACAACCACAGCAATTGCCAGCAGCACTACTGCCGCAATGCACGCCCCCGTCACACCGCTGTGTGCCAGAGCAACAAGCTTCTCGCGAAGCTGTCCCGCGGCATCCAGCGAAAGGCGAAAAAGCGCAATAACAACACCGGTAATCGCTCCGATTACCAAGCTCTGCAGCAAAAGCGAGTATTTAAAAGAGCGCCTTCTTTTCAAGGTCTTAGATGCGTTACTCATAGAGACATTTACCGTTCAAAAAGGGGCTTCACTGAAGCCCCTCCGCAATTAACTAGTTTGAATACAGATTGTTGCTTGAGAACTCAGGATTTGTTGTGATATCAATTCCAAGAGCCTTCAGTGCCTGCTCATCTTTCTCACTGAGAATAGCAGTGCAGTGAGCGATGCAGCCCTTAAGCTTAGGCAGCTCTCTCAGAGCAAGCTCTGCAAGCGGATTTGTAATCTTTGTAAGTGTCAGAGCCATAATTACCTCTTCCAGGTTCAGGCTTGACTTATCGTGGAAAATTCCAGTCTTTGTCTTTGCAAGTGATTCAAGAATTGTTGGAGAGATGATAAGCGCATCATCCTGAATTCCGGCAAGCTTCTTAATCGCATTGAGAACCATGGCTGCAGTAGCCACCATTCTGTTTGAATTGCAACCTGTGATGATGCTGCCGTCCGGAAGCTCAATTGCACTTACGATAACATTCTCGTATCTCTCAGGATCCTCCTGCATCTTTTTCTCTGCATATTCCTCTGCAGGCTTAACGACTGGTCTGTCGTAGCGAGTTGCTCCAACCTCTTCCATGAGAAGCTTGCAGCGCTCAAGAATAGACTCGTCAATCTTACCCTTCTTGTATGAACACTCAGCGATGAGATATCTTCTGATAATCTCCTGCACAGCTGCGTCTCTGCACGCTTCATCATCAGTGATAGCAAAGCCTGCACGGTTAACACCCATATCTGTAGGTGACTTGTATCCGTCATCAGAACCTGTGATCTTCTGCAGAATTCTTCTAAGTACAGGGAAGGCATCAACATCTCTGTTATAGTTGATCGCTGTCTCGCCATACGCCTCAAGGTGGAACGGATCGATCATGTTTACATCCTTAAGGTCAGCTGTTGCAGCCTCGTAAGCGATGTTAACAGGGTGCTTCAGCGGAATCGACCAGATAGGGAATGTCTCGAACTTAGCATAACGAGCAGCATTTCCTCTCTTTGTATCGTGATATACCTGTGAAAGTGAAGTTGCAAGCTTTCCTGAACCGCCGCCAGGACCAGTAACTACTACGAGCGGCTTGCTTACTTCGATATATGGATTTGCACCATATCCCTCATCCGATACGATTGTATCTACATCAGTTGGATATCCCTTTGTGAACATATGCTTGTATGTTCTGATGCCTCTTCTCTCGAGCTTTGCGATGAACTGATTAACAGAAGCCGCATCCTCATATCTTGTGATTACAACAGAGTTAACATCAAGGCCGTAGCTTCTGAAGGAGTCGATAAGACGCATTACCTCAAGATCATATGTAATACCGAAATCCTGTCTGATCTTGCTTGTAATAATATCTCCGGCATATACGCAGATGATAATCTCTGCCTGATCCTTCAGGTTCTGGAGAAGTTTAATCTTTGCGTTCTCGTCAAAACCAGGCAGCACTCTCATTGCATGCTTATCCTGAACGAGTTTGCCGCCGAACTCAAGATAGAGTCTTCCGCTGCCGCCTCCGATTCTTTCCAGGATATATTTTGACTGTTCTTCGATATACTTCTCTGCGCTGAAACCTTCTCTTCTCATTATCTTCTCCCTTCCCCTAATTAGGCATCACTTCGATGTCCAGTTTCGTTCTTCTTGAATATACTTCGTCAAATTTTATTTTGTAATCCACACTGATGGTTCCGATTCCATCCTCATCCAGCTCCTTTTCAAGAGAATGAGTATAGACCTCAAGGTCCATTCCTGGTAACATAGGCGCCCTGAATCTGGTGATGTTGAGAACGCCGGGCTGAAGCGTCATATCCATGCTGTTCTCATTGTCTTCACCGTATCTGAGAATCTGCAGAGTGTTCTCCTCGACCTTCAGTAAAGTCTTCGAGTTCGGGAACCCGCTTTCCTCGACCTCATCGTAAGCGATAAAAGTTGCATTCTTTTTCGCATAGACGGTACCCTCGGTCATAATCTCCAGCGAGTCGTCAAGCACGAGCTTTTTCCTGAAAGCATCACCGTGCGGCTCCAGATTCTCCGTATATTGTTTGCTTACTATTTTCAAAGTAACATTCTTTTTCATAACCATATTATTATAATCCAAAAGCCTTAATTATCCAATGACAGAAATACAGAAATTTAACACAGAAACATCATTTTTTGTTTGTATAATTAATTTAACTTATTAAGGAGATTAATAATGGATAACAACATATTTGAAAACGATGAAATGCGCATCATTCACCCAGATGATGCCCCTAAACCTTCCGTTCAGCCAGCACCTGAACCACAGCCCGAGCCCGAGCATGTTTTTAGCGCGGCAGCCCCTTCAAAGGAAGCCTCAACAAATTATGTTACAAAGAAATTCTTTGTAATGGCTCTCGTAATTGCAATGCTTGTAACTTCTGTTCTAAGCTCAGTCATCGCAGTACATTTCTCACAGCAAAGCGGCAGCTTCCGCAATCTGTCATCTTCATCGCTTGATAAAGCTACAGGCTCTAAACTCACCCTCAGTGAGATAATTGCCAAGAACGAGGATTCAGTAGTTGAGATTACTACTTCGATAAAAGGAACCGATTTCTTCGGTCAGACTACTGTTCAGCAGGGCGCAGGAAGCGGTGTAATCGTCAATGAAAAAGGATATATCGTTACCAACTATCATGTTGTTAAGGGTGCATCTGATGTCAAAGTCCGACTTCACAATGGAGATAACCACTCAGCATCAATCATTGGTTCGGATCCGGATAATGACATCGCTGTTATTAAGATTTCTGCAAGTGATCTCAAGGCTGTAACAATCGGAGACAGCAGTACAATGAATGTCGGAGATATGACAGTTGCTATCGGCAACCCTCTGGGACAGCTTGGCGGAACTGCTACTCAGGGCATCGTCAGCGCACTTGAGAGAAGACTAACCATAGACAATACAACCCTTACTCTTCTTCAGACAGATGCAGCAATCAACCCGGGTAACTCAGGAGGCGGACTTTTCAACGGCGCCGGCGAGCTCATAGGAATAGTTGTTGCAAAGAGCTCCGGAACGGGTGTTGAGGGTCTTGGGTTTGCAATTCCAATCAACTCAGTTGCAAACCTTATCGATGACCTTATTGCCGACGGTAAAGTAAGCGACAAGCCATCAATAGGCATTACGATTATTGATGTAACAGAAGAAAACAAGAATCACTTTGGAGTGGATACTGCGGGAATATATATCAGCCAGGTAACGAGCGAGGAAGCAAGATCAGCCGGTATAAAGGAAGGCGATAGACTTATAAGTCTGAACGGCAAGAAGTTCGAGAGTTCGAAGGAATTCATCTCGCTTGTTCGCAAGAGCAAAGTCGGCGATACTGTTACCGTCGTAGTTGAACGAGGTGGCAAAGAATATACTATCAAGACCGTTCTTGTTGAATCGACTGTTACCAATTAGTTCTTCACATACAGAAAAACCCGGCGTAATGCCGGGTTTTAATATTCCTATTATCTGCAATGCTAGATTTCTTTATTCTCCAGTCTCTGTCCCAGAGCGAAAACAAATTCTTTAAGCATCCTTACATGAGTATCTGCTTCTTTTCTTGCAAGTTCCGCATCACCGGAAGCAATCGCTTCAAATATGCGGTTGTGCTGCTCAGCTGTTGTCTGATACAGTGACAGATCATCATAATACAAGTATCTGAATCTCAGAGAAAGCTCCTGAACATACTTAACAAGCTCTCTGAGTGTCTCGTTATCGCAGCAGCTTACTATTGCATTATGGAATTCCTCATCGAGAGCAATTACAGCTTCCTTATCATTGCGTTTTGTCGCCTCTTCGTATTCTTTTGCAATCCTGCAGAGCTCTTCTTTCTCTTCGTCATTAATTCTCTGTGTTGCCAGATATGCGGTAAAACCTTCCATATCTTCTCTCACTTCGAATACGTCCAGCATATCCTTGATGGATATATTCGCTACATAAGCGCCTCTTCTAGCTTCAACCTTAACAAGGCCGTCATCTGCCAGTCTTCTTATTGCTTCTCTGATTGGAGTTCTGCTTACATTCATCTTTTCTGCAAGGTCGATCTCCATAAGTCTAGTCTGCGAGGCAATCTCGCCGGTGAGAATCTTGTGCTTCAGTTCAAGATATACGAGCTCTTTAAGAGGCTTCTGCACCTTTAACTGAAAATCCATCATCTCAGAACTCCTTTCCGGTTTCTGTAAACCATACCCGCCAGGAATATCCCTGGTCAACTATCTCTTTCTTTAACTTTCTTAAGTCTGTCTTTGCGGTCTTTTCGTTTGTATAATATGCTGCTGTTGTGGGACCACTTCCACTCATGAGCACATGCTCTGCATCCAACATCTCCAGCGCATGCTTCAGCCTTCCCGCTTCTTCATATGCATCCAGAGTATAGGCTTCCATCGAATTATGCCAGAGCCCCTTCGGCGCCCTTAATTCTTCCGGAAGAGCATCAATGGCTTCGTATACCTCTTTAGTCGATACCGCCACACCCGGATTAACGAGTATCACATATCGATGAATTGCTTCCGCAGGTTCGATAATCTCCCCTATTCCACTAACGTTGGCTGCAACGCATGCCTCTGTAATTCCCGCCAGTTCCTGCAGACAGTCTCTGTTCATAGCCGCGTTCATCATAAGGCTGAAAGGCACATCTGCACCTACAGAAACTCCGACTTTCATCAGTTCTTTAAGGGTCAGCGGATATCCGGCAAGTGCGTTAAGCCCCAGCATTGCCCCCGCTGCATTGCCGCTTCCCCCGGCAATTCCTGCCGCGATTGGAAGCCTCTTATCGATAAAAACAGAAAGGTCTTTCGGGCACGTAACTCCGCGCTGCTGCAGTTCAGCAGCGAGAGCTTTTGTTCCTTTTACCGCGAGATTGTTCTCATCCGGCTTAAGCTCTTCAGAATTCATCGCCAGCTGCAGCCTCATTCCGCACACGTCGAAAATGCCTGCGCTATACAGTCCGTCTTCAAGTTGTGCCTCATCCGGCGAAAGATTATCGCAGACAAGCATCTCATCATACATGTCCACGCCCTGCATAAGCGATTCAATATTGTGATATCCATCTTCCCTGCGTCCTGTTACATCAAGCGAAAGATTAATCTTTGCGCAGGCCTTGAGTCTGATGTTATTCATTCACATATCCTTTCGGGCTTCTTCCTGAATCTTCCATCAGGAAACAAAAGGATGTCACTTATCCGGACATCCTTCTATATAATCGTGCTTTATTTCTTTGAGCCCTTCTTTGCTTTGGACTTCGATGCTTCCTTCTTGTAAATTGAGCGAGGAGCGTGTACATGGTATACGTTAGTGAGATAATCTGCACATACGATGTGCTTGATGTATACCTTCTCAGGCTCCTTCTTCTTTCTCTTCTTGTTCTTCTTCTCCTGGCGCTTTGCTTCCTCGGCCTTTACTTCCTCAACAGTCTTTCCTGTTCTCTTAGCCTCTCTGTAAGGATTGAATGCTGTATCCTTAGGCATGTTTGCCTCTTTCTTCTCAGCCTCCTGATCCTTCTGCTGCTTAAGTGTAACAAACATAATTCCACCGAACATTACGAACATCATAGCCATGTTGATGATATTGTTCAGCTTCTGGTTGTATGTTGAGAACTCTACACTTGTCTTCTCTCCGAGAGTGTTTCCGTTATCATCCATAAATCCCGGCTCAATCTCAAGAGTATATGTCTCACTGTTTGTGATTCTTACAGGCTTCTTCTTATTTGTGTTGTCTGCAACAACAAGAACCATACCGTCTTCTTTGTCACTGAAGAGCACTCTGGTTGCAATCTTCTTTCCCTTTGAGTTAACAATCTTTACAAGCTTCTCATCAGTCTTTCTGGCTTTGTCGCTTGTAATAGGGTTGCTAAAGAACAGCTTCACACCTACATTCTCGATAGATGTGTTCTTCTGACCGTTCTCAGGGTATGACGATACAAGCTTCAGTCCTGCCTCATCAGCAAAACAGAAGATTGAACTTGCAAATACCATAATCGCTGCGAGTACAGCAATCACTCCATGTCTTTTCATTTGTAATTCTCCTTCGAATCAGACTTGTTGCGCTTCAGCGCTGTTTTGGAGATTCTTATCTCCCTGAAGAAATCCTTCAGTATCTTTGCGCACTCTTCTTCAAGAATGCCCGAACCGACGTTAATTCTATGGTTGAGCCTTTCGTTACACGCTACGTTCAGCACCGAACCGCAGGCACCATTCTTGATATCCATTGCACCAATGTACAGGTTCTCGATTCTTGCCAGAACCATTGCACCGGCACACATTGAGCAAGGCTCGAGAGTAACATACAGACTGCATCCGGACAGCCATTTGCCTCCAACAGCCTTCTCTGCTTCCTCTATAGCAAGCATCTCTGCATGTCCGCCGGAACGCCCGTTAGTCTCGACCATATTATGAGCTCTCGCTATAATGCTGCCATCTTTTACGACAACTGCTCCGACCGGCACTTCTCCAATCTCTGCAGCAGCCTCGGCTTCCTTAAGAGCTTCTCTCATATACAGCTCATCTTTGCTCATAGTTATGTCTTTTATCAAATCCATAGCCTATGGATTGTATCATACAAAGTGCAATATTTCAAGGCTTTGCAGCATACTGCTGTGTTTTAACTGCGCTAAACACTGCATTACTGCGTTATAGAGACAATCCTCTCATGAACATCAGCAGCGGATTAATATCATACAGCGGTCTGGCAATATACGAACTGTTCAGAAGATCATTGAGAGTTGTAATCTTCTCCGGCATAAAAATTCCTGCAAGAGGGAACATAAACGCGAGAAGCAAGAATACCAGCAACGCACCTTTTATCGCACCAAGCAGAAGGCCTACGCTCGAATCAACCGATCCGATTACACCCTTCTCTCTCCTGCTCTTTCTAAGCTTTCTGATTACAACTGTTGCCACAATCCACACAAGAATAACAATCAGCATGAATGCGAATATTGTTATCAGCGTATTGGTAAAATGCAATACGCTTACGCGAAGGCTCAGCTCACCGAGCGAGCCGAATGTATCCGACAGGACCTTAGGAACCAGGTACGAGAAATCCAGCACTCCGTTCTCAGCCATAGTGCTGAATCTGTCAACCATAAGTTCATCAAGGTTTGTTGCATACAGCATGCCGGTAAGTGTCTCCGTTCCCATTACTCCGAGAACCAGTGCACCGATAAGAGCTGCAAACCTGATAAGCGACTCCATGAATCCGCCAACTTTGCCGCGAATTGTTGCTATTAGGAATATTCCGACTACCAGTAAGTCCAAAATCATCTTCTAGAAACACTCCTCATATATCTCAAGAATCTCCTCGTGTGTCATCGGTCTGAAGGCACCCTCCGAGATAAAGCATGAATCTGCAATTTCCTTAAGCATCGATCTGTCTGTTACTCCGATTTCTCTCAGAGTCTTAGGCATTCCAATCTCAGTGATAAAATCATCGAGTGCATCGATGCCTGCTGCCGCGAAAGCTTCCCTGCTTTCATAGTCATCAGGGTTTAATCTCCATACGTTCTCAGCAAACTGACAGAACTTCTCGAGCCCGTCCTTCATGATGTGTCTGTAATATGTCGGATGGATTACTCCGAGTCCCTCTCCGTGGTTGCAGTTAGTGTAAGCACTGAGCTGATGCTCCATATTGTGAGCCTGGAAGTCAAGTGACTTGCCTGTCTTAGGGAAGCCATTCTCAGCCAGTGAGCCGTGCCACATAAGGCTCTCTCTTACTGCCATATCCTGCGGATCCTTCATTGCTGCGCGGATATCTCTGATGAGTCCGTGCATCTGACCTTCTACCATATCATCAGTCGCGTTGTGCTCGAGAGGGAAGCTGAAATATCCTTCCATAATGTGCGAAAGTATATCGAAGGATCCTGCCCTGATCTGTCTGATTGGCATTGTCAGTGTATATACAGGGTCCATAATTGCGAAAAGCGGATTAATCTTTGCATATCCTCTGTCGCATTTGATTCCTGTCTCTGTGTTGGTAAGCACTGCACAAGGGTTAAGTTCCGATCCTGTTGCAGGCATAGTTACGACAACGCCGCATGGGAGAGGGTCAAATTCCATTGGCTTTCCATCCATCCAGAAATCCTGCCACGCATCTCCGTTATAGGCAGCCTGAACAGCCATCGCCTTGCAGCAGTCCATTGCAGAGCCGCCGCCTACAGCAAGAATAAGACCGGCATTGCTTTCTTTTACCAGCTTAACTCCCTCGAGCATCTTATCGAGTGTAGGATTTGACATGATGCCGCCGAACTCAACGACCTTGAACCCTGCTGCTTCGACAGCCTTCCTAACATCATCGTATGAACCGTTCTTCTTGACTGAACCTCCGCCATAACCGAGAAGAACTGTGTCCCTACCCGGCAGCATGTGCTCTTTGATGAGATTCACAAGATTCTCTTCAACGGCATTCTTTCCGAAATATACTTTTGTACGGTTCTGCCATACAAATGAATTCATAATCTTTTCCTCCGTGAAATTCTGTGAATGTGTGTATTATACGATCTTTACTCCGCATTCTCTTTCCATGATTTTTGCGAAGGATTCAACAATAACATACAGAAGCTCTGTACAGAAAACCTTTCTTTCTGCATCCTTGAAATCATAATCTGCAATGAGGTCAGGACAGATGCTGGTCTTGTAAGCAGCAGCCACATCATCATTAAGCTCTCTTACGACCTGGATGCACTTCTCGTATGCAGGGTCGCCCTTGACAGTTCTTCCGAATATTTTACCGAGAGCCATTGTTGCTCCTGCTACTCCGCCGCACACATTGCCGCCGTCTCCGAATCCGTAAGGAAAGCCTGTGCTGAGTGCAATTGCTTCTTCGCTGATTCCAAGCTCATAGAACTTGTTCAGTGTATCGAGCACGCTCTCTGAGCACATGTATCCTGTTGTAAAA
Organism: Anaerovoracaceae bacterium; assembly: GCA_045642105.1. Taxonomy (GTDB): domain Bacteria; phylum Bacillota; class Clostridia; order Peptostreptococcales; family Anaerovoracaceae; genus Crickella. Next base: position 25,815 of record JAZUII010000002.1, read on the forward strand.
TCTTCTTTGAGGTAGTCTTTCATTGCCTCCATATTTACTTCTTTAACCATAACCAGCCTCCTGTTATTTCTCCGTTATTGCAGTAAAAGGAGCGCACAGGGCACTCCTTTTACCAATGCGTCATACGCCTTGCTGTTCAATTAAATCTCGATAGCGTGGAACTTCTTCTTACCTTTCTGAAGAACGCACTTGCCGTCTTCGAAGCAGTCGAGTGTAACGTGGAACTTCTTATCCTTAATCTGCTCACCGTTTACTCTTGCTCCGCCACCCTGAATTGTTCTGTAAGCCTCTGATGTTGATGGCTCAAGACCAACTTCCTTCAGGAGTGCAGCGAGTGGCATTCCTTCGCCCTCGAATGATGTCTTGTCCATCTTTGTTGAAGGCATATCTGCGTGATCTCCGCCGGCGAAAACTGCTCTTGATGCTTCGAGAGCCTGCTTTGCTTTCTCCTCGCCGTGGATGAACTTTGTAATCTCGTATGCGGCAACTTCTTTTGCCTCGTTGATTGCTGCTCCTTCGAGAGCTGACAGTCTGTTAACCTCGTCCATTGGGAGGAATGTGAGAAGACGCAGAACCATGTTTACATCTGCATCATCGATATTTCTCCAGTACTGGAAGAAGTCGAATACAGGAACTCTGTTCTCATCAAGCCAGAGTGCGCCTGATGCAGTCTTTCCCATCTTCTGTCCGTCTGCCTTTGTAAGAAGGCTTGTTGTTAATCCGTATACGTCGATATTTGAAAGCTTTCTTGCCATATCTACACCGGCGATGATGTTTGACCACTGGTCGTTGCCGCCGAGCTGCATCTTCAGGCCGAAATCTCTTGCCATAACGTAGAAGTCATAGCCTTGCATAAGCATGTAGTTGAACTCGAAGAATGTGAGTCCGCCCTCTTCCATTCTTCTCTTGAAACACTCTGCTCTGAGCATTTCTTTTACGTTGAACTTTGAGCCTACTTCTCTTACGAAATCTACGTAGTTGAGAGGTCTGAGCCAATGTGCGTTATTAACGTGTACACACATGCCCTCTGCAGGCTTCTTGTTCTCGTGTCCAGGAACATATACGCCCTCATTGCCGACATACTTCCACTCCTCGTCGAAAGGAAGGAATCTGTCAAAAAGCTTCTTGAATGCGTTGCAGTTCTCGTCAATCTCCTCGATTGTCATTACTCTGCGTATATCACTTCTTCCTGATGGATCTCCAACCATACCTGTTCCTCCACCGATAAGAGCAACCGGTGTATGGCCGTATTTGAGCATGTACAGGAATACAATTACCTGAATCATATGTCCAACATGCAGGCAGTCTGCTGTTGGGTCAAATCCGATGTAGAACTTTATCTTCTCTTCTCCGAGAAGCTTTCTTACCGCCTCAGGATCTGTACACTGAGCGATAAATCCTCTCTCCTCAAGTACATCGTACACATTTGTGTATTTACTGATATTATCAGGAATTGGATTTACAAATGTCATAATAATTGTCCCCTTTCTTCTGTCCCTTTGTATTTACCTTTTTGTTTATTTTGTTCCGAAGAGACGGTCGCCTGCATCTCCAAGACCAGGAACGATGTAAGCATTCTCATTCAGGCACTCATCCTGTCCGCCGATAAAGATATCTACATCAGGATGTGCTTCTGAAAGAGCCTTGATTCCTTCAGGTGCTGCGATAAGGCACATGAAGCAGATGTCCTTTCCGCCTCTCTTCTTGATAAGATCGATTGTTGCAATAGCACTTCCACCTGTTGCAAGCATTGGGTCTACTACTACGATTCTTCTCTTGTCGATATCCTCAGGAAGCTTGCAGTAATACTCAACAGGCTCATGTGTCTCAGGATCTCTGTAAAGACCAACGTGACCAACCTTTGCGTTAGGTACGAGTGCGAGCATTCCGTCTACGAAACCGAGTCCTGCTCTGAGGATAGGAACGATAGCGATATCCTCACCATCGAGCATCTTTACGCTTGTCTTGCAGATAGGTGTCTCAATCTCAACGTCCTTGAGAGGAAGATTTCTTGTTACCTCGAAACCCATAAGCATGCCAACTTCCTTTACTAACTCGCGGAAATCCTTACTTGTTGTCTCCTGCATTCTGAGCATCGCAATCTTATGCTGAATCAGTGGATGATCAAAGACCATTACTTTATTTTCCATTACTTTACCTCCTAATGTAACTCTGTGATAAAACGCTCTCTTTGTCCCTGTGCATGCCCGCTAATCTTCAAGCATGTTTATTCTGCGAAGGTGCTTGCCTCCCTCGAACTCTGTTGTCAGCCATGTGTCAACGATATCGAATGCAAGTTCCTTCTCAATCATTCTCGCTCCCATAGCGATTACATTTGAATTGTTGTGTCTCATGCACATCTCGGCCATCTCCACCGAAGTACAGAGTGCACATCTGATGCCCTTTACCTTGTTGCATGCGATTGAGATTCCGATTCCTGAACCACAGATTGCGATTCCTCTCTCTGCCTCTCCGTTTGCTACTGCCTCTCCTATTGCTTTTCCGTATATAGGATAATCCACAGATGCTGTTGAGTCCGTGCCTACATCAATAATCTCGTGGCCCTCGTCAAGCAGCTTCTGCTTAACCTCCTCCTTGAGCGGAAAGCCGGCGTGGTCGCTTCCGATTACAATCTTCATTGTTTGATAATCCTTTCTTTCTGATATTCTGAAATGAGGTTATTCTATAACATCATAGCCCGCGCTCTTAAGCATGCGATTCATGATTGAAAAACCAAGTCCGCTTTCTTCAAGTGCGCAGACCAGAATCAGCTCTGTTTCTTCACGGTCAAGCCTTCTAAGATCTGCGAAAAAAGCATGTGCTGCTGCTTCGCTGTTCATCTTATAGTCGAGGACCGCTGTTTTTATGCCCGAAGCTTCGGCCTCCGCCTTATACTTCGCTGCATCTCCCTCCACTATGCGTACCCTGGCCTTTGGAGCATAGTGCTTATACTTCATGCCCGGTGATTTTGGCTTGAAGTTATCCACTTCAGCTGCACCGTCCTCCGGGTTCAGTATGGTCTGAGGCTTATCCAGCAGATGCGCATCTATTGCTACTGCGCAGCCGCTTACAGCCTCTATCATGTCTTTTGTAATATATCCGGGCCTGAGAATTGCCGCTGTCTCTCCCGTGCAGTCAAGCACGGTGGATTCTATTCCGACCTGACAATCTTCTCCCATGATAACCGCATCTATTCGGCCATCCATATCTTCGAGAACATCCTCTGCAGTTGTAGGACTTGGTCTGCCCGAAATATTGGCGCTCGGTGCCGCTATAGGTGTTCCGGCTGCCCTTATGAGCCTTCTCGCCGTCTCGTTGGCAGGCATTCTCACCGCTACAGTATCCAGGCCGCCTGTTGTTGTATCGGGCACAAGCTCCTTCTTTGGAAGGACAAAGGTTATTGGTCCCGGCCAAAACGCATCCATGAGTCGTCTTGTTTCTTCGCTTAGCTCTCCGGCAAGCACCGACAGTTCTTCGAAATCTGCAATATGCACAATCATAGGATTGTCGCTCGGTCTTCCTTTTGCCGCGTATACCGACTTCACAGCATCTGCGTTGAGCGCATCCGCTCCCAGTCCGTAAACCGTCTCAGTCGGAAAAGCCACAAGTCCGCCTTCCCTTATAATCTCTCCGGCCTTCGCTATGTCCTCTTCGTTTGTCTTTAGTCTGAGAGTATTCATTCTTATTCTTCTGAACCGAATTCCTTCATCTTTGCAGCCTGGTCAGCTGTGATGAGTCCGTCGATAGCCTCGTCGATGTCTCCGTCAAGGAACTGATCGAGCTTGTAAAGAGTGAGGTTGATTCTGTGATCTGTCATTCTTCCCTGAGGGAAGTTGTATGTTCTGATTCTCTCGGAACGATCTCCTGAACCAATCTGGCTTCTTCTGTCTGAAGCAATCTTGTCGTTCTGCTCCTGAAGCATCATGTCATAGAGTCTTGCCTTGAGTACTCTCATAGCCTTCTCTCTGTTCTGGATCTGTGACTTCTCATCCTGACATGTTACAACCAGACCTGTTGGAATATGTGTCATTCTTACAGCTGAGTCTGTTGTATTTACGCACTGACCACCGTTACCTGACGCTCTGTATACATCGACTCTGACATCGTTAGGGTCGATTTTTACCTCAACATCATCTACCTCAGGAAGAACCGCGATTGTAGCTGCGGATGTGTGAATTCTTCCACTCGACTCTGTCTCCGGTACTCTCTGCACTCTGTGAACTCCACTCTCGTACTTGAGTCTTGAATATGCGCCCTTACCCTTAATCATAACGGTCGCTTCCTTGACTCCGCCGATGCCTGTATCGTTCATCTCGATAATCTCTGTCTTCCATCTGTGACGCTCAGCATATCTGAGGTACATTCTCAGAAGATCTCCGCCGAAAAGTGCAGCCTCGTCTCCGCCTGTACCCGCTCTAACCTCAAGGATAACATTCTTGTCATCGTTAGGATCTTTAGGTAAAAGCAGAACCTTAAGGCGCTCCTCAGACTCTTCGATTCCGGCTTCGAGTTCCTTCATCTCTTCCTTTGCCATCTCGATGAGCTCCTCATCATCCTCCAGATCGAGGATTTCTCTAGCCTCATCAAGTGAAGCCTTGGCCTTCTTGTACGCCTCGTATTCTTTTACGAGAGGTTCAAGTTCTGCCATCTCTTTCATGTATTTCTGCCATGAGGACTGATCCGCAATTACATCCGGATCAGATACCTTCTTTGAAAGCTCCTGATATTTCTCAAGTATGAAATCTAACTTATCAAACATGTATTAATTCTCCTACTTTAATTGCCTTTCTTGACATTATATTATAGCACATCCGCGTGCAGCCTTGTTAGTCTTTTGCAATAAACGATAATAAAAAAGCGCCTTCTTGCGAAGACGCTCTTGCTATTACAGGTTGTACTTGTTCTTGAACTTCTCAACACGACCACCACGGTTAGCAAACTTCTGCTGACCAGTGAAGAATGGGTGGCACTCTGAACAGATGTCAACTCTCATCTCTTCTGAGTTTGACATTGTCATGAATGTGTTTCCACATGCGCAAGTAACTTTACATTCCTTATAGCCAGGATGGATTCCTTCCTTCATGCTTCTTGTCCTCTTTCTTTAGAGTCTATGTCTTTGAAGCCGGATAGCCCCTCAAGAACACAGCGCAAAGATTATATCAATTTAACCCTGTTGCGTCAAGCATTCTACAAGTATTCCTGCATACATTCTTCAATATTCAAGACATATAAAGGAAGCAGTGCTATTATGTGTAGAAGCTGCCACAAGGGGTGGTGGTTTTTAAGCGATTATTACATTGGAGGACACAATGTTTGATAAAGGAGAAAAGTCTTTCAAGACTGTTTTAATAAGGTTATTTGTGCTGTCATTTGCAGCATTTCTTATAGCATTTAACATCAAAGCCTTTCTGAACAACGGCGGACTTGTTCCGGGCGGCTTTTCGGGTGTTACTATTCTTCTTCAGCGAATCCTCGAGAAATACATGGGCATTGCCGTTCCGTACACAGCTCTGTATATTCCGCTGAACCTGTTCAGTTTTTATCTGGGCTTCAGATTTATCGGCAGAAAATTCACGATTTACTCTCTTTATGTAATCGTTCTTTCCTCAGTTCTGACAGATATTCTTCCTAATATTCCAGTCACTTACGATGTGCTGCTAATCGCACTTTTCGGTGCCATCGTCAACGGAATCGCAATGACGCTCTGTCTGCAGATGAATGCATGCTCCGGCGGAACTGATTTTATCTCTATATACATGTCAGAAAAACGCGGTATTGATGCATGGAACTACATCTTCGCAGGAAATGTTGTAGTCCTTGTTATCGCCGGTATTCTTTTCGGTTTTGACAAGGCTCTCTATTCGATAGTGTACCAGTTCACCCAGACTCAGCTCCTCAACACTCTGAACAAGCGTTATCAGAAGCACACCCTCTGGATTATCACAGACAAACCCGATGAGGTATATCAGATAATTCACGATATGACGAACCATGGAGCCACGCTTTTTAAGGGTTCGGGGTTCTGGAATCACAGCGAGAACAACATGGTATATTCAGTAATAGGAAGCGAGGAAATGCCGCGAATCATCAAAGCAATTCGCGATATTGACGAAAATGCTTTTATCAATGTTCAGAAGACAGATCAGATCAGCGGCAACTTCTACCGCAGACCGCAGGAATAAAGCACGAAAAAGCAGCGCCTCTTAGGCGCTGTTTTCATATGTCGCTAATTGACGCTTTTCTAGAATTCTTTCGCATTCTTTCCAAAGTGCAGTTCCTTCAGACCCTCAACTTCGTCGCAGATTTCCTTGAGATTGCAGCTGTGACAGTCTGTGGACATTCCTTCAATAATCTTCGACAGAGCTTTGGTTATGTCGGTAACAGACTTAGCATTTGCAAGCAGTGTCTTGTAATCCGCATCCTCTGCAGTTACAAAAATCAGCTTTACCGCAATAATATTAGGATTCTCCTTATATTTGCGAATATAGTCGCAACCGACCTTCTCGAAGCTGATACCACGTGCAATCGCCTCTTTGCCTACTCTTACCTGTTCTCTGTAGCTGTCCGATGATGTACGACCCATATAACCCTTTGGGTATACGTGATACTTGACAAAGTCGATGTCCTGAATTGCGCGGAAAACCGGCTCAGTATCATCTTCTCCTTCGCCCTCCAGTGTTCTTACCTTGCAGATTGCGATTCTGGCAAAAGAAGAACTTCCTTTGAGTTCACCAAGATCCTTTCCGTATACGACAACCTCGTCTTTGTCGACAAGCTCGCTGGTTGTTACGCAGGAGTAGTTAACAGCAGGCCTGTTGTCACCGCCGAGCTCGTAAGCCGCATCCTTCATCATGATGAGCTGGTTTGCGCCTACATCCTCCCATGCTTTTGCAGGGTCATATTCATAATGCTTAGGAGCGGAGGCTCCAAGAAGAGCCTCCGTCCCGTTAATAATCTTATCGTATAATTCCATCTTATCTATTAGAACTTGATATCTGCACTCTTGCGGTCAAAGATATTGTTAACCTGTACATATGCCCAACCGAGAACTTTCTGGTCAAGGTTCCACATATATACTGCGAAAAGCGCGCCTGTTGTGATTGCAAGGCCCTTAGCTACGCCCTTGCATACTTTGCATCCTTTTTTCATAGGATCCTCCTTCCGGCTTATGCCTTAGCCTGTCCCTTCTGACGAGCGTACTCAGCAGCTCCGAGAGCTCCCATGAGCTGTGGGACAGTCTTCAGGTTGATAACTTTGAGCTTGAGAACGTGCTCGATAGCATTCTTAAGACCATCATTCTTAGCGCATCCACCTGTAAGTGTGATTGAGTCTGTAGCGCCGGCCTTCTTAGCCATTACGAAACATCTCTTTGCTACAGCCATCTGGATACCAGCAGCGATCTCGTCCATTGGCTTGTCCTCTCCTACGAGAGTGATAACCTCTGACTCAGCGAATACTGTGCACTGTGCTGTGATAGGAATTACGTTCTTAGCGTTAAGGCTGAGCTTTGAGAACTCTGGAAGAGTCATCTCGAATGATCTAGCCATTGCCTCGTAGAATCTACCTGTACCAGCAGCGCACTTATCGTTCATAGCAAAGTTCTTAACAGTTCCGTCTGTATCAACGCTGATGCCCTTAACGTCCTGTCCACCGATATCGATGATAGCCTTTACTGATGGGTCTGTTACGTGAACGCCCATAGCGTGGCAGCTGATCTCTGAGATGTTCTCGTCAGCAAAAGGAACCTTGTTTCTTCCGTATCCTGTACCGATGAGGTACTCAAGATCCTTAGCGCTCTTGAGTCCTGCTTTTGCAAGAACTTCTTCCATAGCAGCCTTAGCTGAAGCCTCTGACTGAATCTTACTTCTGATAGTTGTGTCAGCTACCATCTTGCCTGTCTCGTCAAGGATAACTGCCTTTGTGTATGTTGAACCTACGTCACATCCGCCATAAAATTTCATGATTCATTCTCCTTTACTAAGTTAAATATTACATGCATGTCTCATCGTCGAACTCGAGGAGTGAAGCATCTACAGGCTCAGCCTTCATTACGGTGAACATGTACTCGTTAACCTTTCCTCTCATTGACTTTCTTGAAACAGTTCTTGGATCCATGAGATCATGCTCAATCCAGATCATGTGATAATTCTTCTCTCTTGCCTGATCATCGAGGATGCCCTGAAGTGTTGCCATATTCTTACATGCAACGTTCTGGTACATGATGATGATGTCTGCTCTCCATTCCTCAACCTGTCTCCAGAGCTCGTCTACTACATTGTGGTAGCCGCCGTTGGTGTGTCTTCTCATAACCATACGCTCGTAGAGCCTTGCGAGGTCAAGCAGAGCATTCTCCTCGCTGTCGGTCGCCATAGGCTTTGTGAAGTTCAGTGACTCCATCTCTACCAGGATGTCGATACCCCAGCAGTTAGCAAGCCAGTTACTGAAGTTAGCATAGTAGTGGGCTGGGCAGGACCATACGATTCCTCTGTACTTCATCTTGCCTCTCCAAGCCTCATCTCTCTTCTCGTATGCCTCGTACAAGAGCTTGTTAACCTTCTCGCAAGTCTTCATTACTCTTGGATCAGCTCCGCCGTCCATCTCGTAATTCCACTTACGGAAAAGCTCATAGCAAGGTCCAACAATCTGAGGGTAATCAGTCTTGTTAACATCCCATTTCTCAAGCTCGTACTTTGTCTCTTCGTTGAATCTCTTCATCTGCTTGAAGTAAGCATTCCAGTCCCACTTAGCGCCAGTCTGCTCTTCAACGAACTTGATGCATGCCTTGATATCTTCAACAGCATCAGGTGTTGTCTCCTCGTACTCGTATCTTACAGGGAATGTAAGGTGGAATACAGGAAGGTCAGGGAATCTTCTTGTCATGTACTCAGATGCCATTACTGAACCGTCGCAAGGCATTGATGATGAAATGAAGCATTTGCCCATGTGTGGCAGAGCGTCGATTACGAGAGCTCCGCACTCTGATGATGGTACCGGACATGTATCAGCAGGGAGACCGAAGCTCTCTACTGCGTCGATATAAGGTACGCATGTCAGCTGGTCAAGCTCTGATACCAGGAATACTGGCATCAGCTGGTAAGGGATTCCAAGGAGATCAGGGAATCCTGCCATAATCTGACCCATTGTCATCTCATCGAAGAGTACTACCTTCTTGTTGAGTTCTGCTGAGTTTCCGTTCTTCTCATCACACTTAGCGAGGAATACAAGGTTCTCGGCTACATAACGGAATACATCGTAGATCATCAGGTGGCTCATTCTGAGAGCTCTTCCCTTCTGTCCGAGTGTATTCTTATCCATGAAGCTTACACAGCAGAAGTATGAAATCATCCATCTGTAGTACAGAGTTGAGTTAAGTGCCGGAACAAGATCCTTCGAGAATGTTCCAAGGAGCATTCCCCACATGTGCAGCCACTCATAGAAATCGTATGCTGTATCAGCGACACCCTTCCACTCTCTTCTTACAGTTGCCATGCTGCCGCTTCTGTAGAGCTTTCCAAGGTTCTTTTCTCCGTAAAGGATAAGATCCTTTCTCTCTTCATTGGACATTGTGGCGAAAGCCTTAATCTCGTCTTTTACTCTGTTGAATCCGGAGATAGTATCGTTCTTCTGCTTCTTGAAAAATGCAGCGTAGTCTGCTTCTTTTGCCATCTCGAGGATGATTCCGCCAACCTCCATGAGATTCTTCTTCTGGTCAGCCCAGTTCATGTTGGTCTTTGCACGGAAGAATGCAGGATTTGGATACTTAACTTTCTTATTCTTTTTCTTGAATCTTCCTGTCATTACTTGTTGCCTCCCTTCTGAATCTTCTTAATCTCGAGAGACTCTACGAAAGCCTGGAATCTTGTTCTCAGCTGACCGGAGCCCTTAGCATTATAAGGTCTGTCAATTGAGAGAACAGGCCAACCCATTTCCTCTGACATGATATGAGTTACGAGCGCTCTTTCGAAGCCCCAGAAGTCACAGAACTTCATCTGCTCATAGATGATTCCGTCTGCATTGAATTCCTTTGCAATGCGGTCAGCAGTATCTCTTCTCTGCTGCACCTTATCGTCTGCAATGTATCTTGCGCATTCGGATACTTCCATATAATGACGACAAATCTGGTCAAGTGCAGGCTCATCATCATTGAGTTCGATTACTTCTCTGCCCGGAATTGAGCCGAAGCAGTAACGGTCTGCTACTACACGTGCTCCTGCCTCCTCAATCATCTTAGTGAAATCAGGGTCATCAATCTCGGAACCGACGATAGCTACTTTTACGCGGAAAGCTGGCTTGTCATCAGGCTTTCTTGTCTTGAGCTCCTCGAGTGTCTCTCTAAGATATGGAAGGATGAGATACTTTGGGCAAGTATATGAAACAAGATTCAGTACATGGAATTCATATCCGGTGATAACAGGATTATCAGCTTTTCTCATCTCGCCAATTTCGCTGATTATCTTGCATACTTCATTGTGTTCTGCAACTGCTTTTCTGATTGATGCATCTGAGATGTCTACGCCGTATTTCTCGGCCATAACCTCAAGAAGTCTTACCTGCATCTGTTTCTTGTAGTGATTAATTGAATAGTCAACTACCTTGTATGGCATGTCGCAGTGTGTTACGAAGAAGTTAGGCTTCTCATTCATCTTCAGAAGCTCGAAGTGCTCGTAGAATCTGTTCATCATTGAACATGCATCTACGCCAGCGAGTCCGTCGAGGAAATTGAATCCTCCTTCGATTCCTCTCTCTACCAGAGAACGTGTGAACTCACAGGTATAGTTCGACATGTAATATGTTGCGATGTCGATAGATCCTGTGCGTGGCGCACGAAGTCTTACGGAGAAGCAGTTGTCAAGATTCAGAAGAACTTCAGGAATGTGGAAGCATGTATATCCGATAGCCAGTTTGCCTTCTGCCTTGGCTTTCTCTACAAGCTCATTATCCGCATTCTGGAGAAGATCCTCAAAATAGATCAGGTGTTTTAAATCTTTCAACTCTGATACCTCCTCTTTAGATAATGAAGATTAAATAATCTCCATCTTAGTTAAAGCCTCTCTTGCACCTCTGATAACCGGAGCGTCTTCCGGCAGGTCAAAAATGCTGAGACCCTTAATGTCATTATCTGCATGGTCCGGATCATTCATAATGTATGTCAGGATTTCTGCTGATTCGACATTAATGTACTGCTTAGCTTCTTCGCTGCCGACCCTATTGATGATTGCGCCGCACTTATCCGCCATTACCAGCTCGTCTGCAACTCGCTTGATGGTGTCGATAACCTTGGTGCCCTTTCTGCTTGGGTCAGACACGAGGAAAAGATGAGTAACTTTTTCCATTACTCTTCTGTTAATCTGCTCGATTCCTGCTTCTCCGTCTATTACAACATAGTCGAAGTCATTAGCGAGCAGACTGATTACCTCTTTGAGGTAAGCATTTACCTTGCAGTAGCAACCGGCACTCTCCGGTCTTCCTATTGCAAGGAACGAGAAGGCGTTCTCTTCAATCATAGCATCAAAAATCCGGAACCTTGCCTCTCCGAGGATTTCAATTGCCTCTTTAGGTGCTCCCGATTCAACGCTATTTACGATTTTCTTACGAATGTCATCTAACGACTCAGTTGGTTCTACTCCAAGAGCCGTGCTCAGACCGATTGCCGGATCTGCATCGATGGCGAGTATCTTCGCATCCGGATAGGTCTCTGTAAGCAATCTGACGAACGCTGAGGAGATTGACGTCTTCCCTACGCCGCCTTTTCCGGCGACTGCTAGAATCTTAGGTTCTCCCATAATTGTTGCCCCTTGTATCGCGGGCATTCGTCCGCTTTCTTGAGTTTAATTTAGCACAAAGATTGACATTTTTTCAACAAGTTCAGCATATTTGTAGATTTTCTTTCTGTGAATTTTCTACTCTTATATTTTCCGCCACATTTTGGCAAATCCGCGCATGATAAAAGCGGCTCAGCCGGAAAGGCTGTGCCGCTTTTTACCTATGCCCTGATACAAACTTTATTTCTCAATAAGACCCTTGTCGAGACGCTCGAAATAGTCTTTTGTTTCTTTAGCGATTACGCCGCTGAGGAAGATCAGTGCAATCATGTTAGGGATTGCCATGAGTCCGTTAACGATATCAGCAATTGTCCATACTGCAGCAAGTGTCAGGAATGGTCCGATAAGAACTGCAAAGATGTAACCCCATCTGTATGTTGTAAGGATTCCCTTTCTGTTTCCTACGAGGTACTCAAGACATCTCTCTGAGTAGTAGTCCCATCCAAGGATTGTTGTGAATGCGAAGAATGCGAGGCATACTGCAAGTACAACTGATCCAACCTGTGATGGCCAAGGAAGTCCTGTTCCGAATGCATTAGCTGTGATTGAAGCTCCCTCGAGGCCCTCTACATTAAGTGAACCTGTTACGAGGATTGAAAGACCTGTCATTGTACATACAAGGATTGTGTCGATGAATGTACCTGTCATTGTTACAAGACCCTGTCTTACAGGCTCCTTTGTCTGAGCTGCTGCTGCTGCGATTGGTGCAGAACCGAGACCAGCCTCATTTGAGAATACTCCACGAGCAACACCCTTCTGCATTGCAATAAAGATTGCTCCGAGAACTCCGCCTGCTGCTGCATCAAGTCCGAATGCGCCTCTGATAACCTGTACAACTGCTGCCGGAATTGCCTTGATGTTGAAGAGCAGAATTCCAAGTGCGCATACAACATAGATTACGATCATGAAAGGAACAACAACCTCTGCAACCTTTGAGATTCTCTTGATTCCTCCGATAACTACGAGTGCTACGAGTGTTGCAACTACAACTGCTGTAATTGCTGTTGCCCATGTATAACTGTTCTCGCCGATGCTGAACGCGATGTGTGCGTGGTTAGGATCGAATACGTTCTGAACAGCGTTAGCGATTCCGTTAACCTGTGTGATAGTACCGATGCCCATGATACCTACCATCATGCCGAAAATAGCGAAGAGCTTAGCAAGCCACTTCCACTTTGCTCCCATACCTTTCTCGATGTAGTAGAAAGGTCCGCCGAGTGCGTGTCCGTCTTCGTCTACAGTTCTGTACTTGATAGCGAGGAGTCCCTCTGAGTACTTAGTAGCCATACCTACGCAGGCAGCTACGAGCATCCAGAAGAGTGCTCCTGGTCCGCCGACTGCCATAGCAGTAGCAACACCTACGATATTACCTGTACCTACTGGTGCAGAAAGAGCTGTACAAAGGGCAGCAAAGCTTGTTACTTCTCCGCTTCCGTCAGCCTCGTTCTTCCACATGTACTTAAGTGCAAGTCCAAGCTTTCTGAACTGAAGTCCGCCAAGTCTGATAGTCAGGAGCAGTCCGCCACCCATGATGAGAACCAGCATTGGCACGCCCCATGCGAAATCGTCCAGTACCGTCAAAAAGTCCATAAATTTCATTTCTGTTTGTCTCCCTTTTGTTAAATAGATTGCGCAAAAGAAAAAAGTCGAGTTTACTCGACTTCCAGAGAGATAAGCATGTAATATGCTCTGTCCTTCTTGCCTGAGATATCACCTGCAGATTTGCTTATGTCTGCTGGCTTAAACCTTCGGCGCCCACTCGGGGTCTCTCCAGAGAATCATTGTCATCTGTCATTACGCAACTGCTGATGACATATAATAGGATAACACTTTTTGTTTTATGCAACAATAAATTCTTTTATTTTTTGTTGTATTAAAAATGATACACAACGGTCCAAACCGCTGTGTATCAGGTGTAATTCGATATATAAACGTTTCTAGAAGAATCTGCAGAGAAGGTCTGTGTAATCCGATGGATTTTCAATAGGCAGACCTGCGATAAGCAGTGCCTGATTATAGAGAATCTCGCACATATCCTTTGCTCTGTCCGGATTCTCAGTTCTTGCCTTCTCAAGAGTAAGGAAAGCCGAATGATCTACATTGAGCTCAAGAATTCTCTTAGCCTTCATTCCAAGTTCCGGATTAACTGCTGTAAAATACTTCTCCATCTCGAAAGTGATACCTTCGCCGCTCGAGAGGCATACCGGATGAGTCTTGAGCTTCGTAGAAGCTTTTACCACATCAACCTTGCCGCCGAGTGCTTCCTTGATGAACTCGAAGGTGTCCCCGAAGATAACGTCGATTCTCTCATCCTTCTTTTCGCCGAGGTCGAAATCTCCGTCGATGACCGACATAAACTTCTTCTCTTTGTACTGTCTGAACATATCTGAGATGAACTCGTCAGTGTTGTCAGTGAAGTAGAGAATCTCGATATTGCGGTCCTTCAGAATCTCTGTCTGAGGCATGCGGTCGATTGCATCGATGCTGTCGCCTGCTGCATAGTAGATGTACTCCTGGTCGTCCTTCATTCTCTCAACATATTCGTTGAGAGTAACGAGCTTCTTCTCTGTCGATGAATAGAAAAGGAGGAAATCCTGCAGCTCGTCTTTTCTTGCACCGTAATCGTCGAGAGCGCAGAGCTTGAGCTGACGGCCAAAGCCTTTGTAGAACTCCTCATATTTCTCACGCTCGTTCTTGAGCATACCCTCGAGGTTGGAACGAATCTTTTTCTCGAGATTAGCAGCAATAAGTTTAAGCTGACGGTCATGCTGCAACATCTCACGTGAAATATTCAGACTCAAGTCAGGTGAGTCAACTACTCCGCGAACAAAGTTGAAGTAGTCCGGGAGAAGGTCTTTGCAGTTCTCCATGATGAGAACGCCCGAGCTGTACAGCTGAAGACCGCCCTCGAAATCGTCAGAATAGTATTTGTTAGGAATTCTTGTAGGCACGAAAAGCACTGCGTCGTAGCTTACCATTCCTTCTACACGCGCTGTTATCACGCTCATCGGGTCAGTATCGTCTCCGAACTGCTGCTTATAGAATTCGTTGTATTCCTCGTCTGTAACCTCGCCCTTGCGTCTCTGCCAGAGCGGAACCATTGAGTTGAATGTCTCGTACTCGAAAATCTCCTCGAACTCCGGATTCTCAGGGTCACATCCTTCTTTCATAACTGGCTGAGGCATCAGCATTTTAATCGGGAATCTGATATAGTCCGAATATTTCTTTACCAGCTTGTAGATTGGATACTCTCTCAAATACTGGCTGTACTCGTCTTCAGTATCACCATCCGTCTTGATGTGCATGATGATATCAGTTCCGATCTTTTCTTTCTCTGTCTCTTCAATAGTGAAGCCGTCAGCGCCCTCGGACTCCCACCTGTACGCCTTGTCCTCACCGTACTTTCTTGTGATAACGGTAACCTTGTCAGCAACCATAAAAGCCGAGTAGAAGCCGACACCGAACTGTCCGATAATGTCTACCGCCTCTGCAGTGTCGTCTGCACCTTCACTCTTGCTGTTCTCCAGATTCTTTGCGAACTCGCCGCTTCCGGAGAATGCGATTGTTCCGAGATTTCTCTCCAGATCCTCCGCATTCATACCGATACCGTTATCGCTGACAGTCAGAGTTCTGTTCTCCTTGTCGAGAGTAAGAATAATCTCGAAGCCGTTGATATCCATATCGGTTTCTTCTGTCAGTGCAATATAGCGAAGCTTGTCTATCGCGTCTGACGCATTTGAAATAATCTCACGCAGAAAAATCTCTTTGTGAGTATAGATTGAATTAATCATCATATCCAGAAGTCGTCTGGATTCTGCCTGGAATTGCTTCTGCATTTTTACAAAGCTCCTTCGTCGTCATTTTGTATATATTATACTCTTTTTTGCCGGCTAAAAAAACAGTGCGACGGTATCCCGCCGCACTTGTGTTATGTCATCGTCTATACGTAGTCTCTGTCGATAATCTCGTATGGTCTTGACAGTGGATCTTTACGCTCCATATTGTCATAATGCTTCTGAAGAAGCGGCTCTACAACATTGAAGAGAATCTTTCCGTCGAGATCAAAGTAGAACACAACGAAAAGTCCTGCATATGCCGCAGCAGCTCCGCCCAGAGCCTTTAATGCAATTTTACCTGCTTTTTTCATATAAGCCTCCTTTGTTTCTACCAGCTCTCTGAATCGTCAAAGTCAAGCAGTGATGGGTCAATTGGCTCTTCCTGCATTACTGTGAACATGTAGTCATTAACGATTTTACGAATCTCAGCTCTTGGAACTACTCTCTTGTCAGGAAGTGCGTGTGGCATCCAGATTGCGTGAATGTTACGTGCTCTGAACTCGTCCTCGAAGAGGCCGTGTACACCCTGCATTCCCTTGCATGCGAGCTGGTCATACATCATAACCATATCGCAGTTGAACTTCTCCATGTTATCCCAGAGTTCGAAGATGTGGTGCATTCCACCTACAGCCATTCTTCTCATAGGAGCCCACTCGTGGTATGTTGCCATATCCTCAAGAGTGTTCTCATAGCTGTCAGTTCTGATAGTCATATCGAACATGAGCGAATCCATGTTGATGATTGTGTTGAGGCCCCAGCAGTTGTAAGCCCATGTACACCAGTTGGAGTAGTAGAGAGGCGCACATGACCATGCGATTACTCTGTGTCTTGTCAGAGGGAATGTCTCGATTCTTTCCTCTACGCACTTCTCCATGATTTTTCTAACGTGGCTGTCAACCTCATGCCAGATAGGTCTGTTGCCGTACTGTGATTGGTAGATTCTGTAGAGCGCCTGTGCTACGCCTGTGATTGGATAATATGGTGTGTTAGCTGCAACGTCCCACTTCTCCCACTCGAACTTCTGAAGCTCGTTCTGCTCTTCGAGGTTCTTTACGAGTGTATCCCAGTTGAACTTGATTCCATACTGCTCTTCTACGAACTGCCATGCTTCCTCGATTTCCTTCTGGCAGTGCTCCTGAACCAGCGGATCATCGAACTGCATTGGCTGTGGCATTGCGAAGAGTGGCTTGCTGATCATCCAGTCCTGAATAACTGATGATGCAACAGAACCGTCACAAGCCTCGTTACTTGTAAGTACAGCCTTGTAGTAATCAGGCATGTCGTCTGCTACGAAAATACCTGACTCAGCCTGACACATTGGGCATGGGTCTCCAGGGAGGCCGATTGCCTGTACTGCATCGATGTAGTTGAGTACTACGTGGTTGTTAACATGACATGTTACGAAGTAAGGAATCATCTGAAGAGGAATGTTGTTCAGGTGGTCTCTGAATGGGTAGAAGATTCCGCCCCAGAGAGTCTCATCATGAGCAACTGTTCTGTCGTGAAGCTCCTTGCTTCCGCCGAGGTTCTGGTCAGCCTTAAGCATTCCCATGAACTGAGCAATTGTTGTGTTAACCATCGCTCTGTAGTGCCATGCGGAAGCCTTCAGCGCCTCGCCTCTTGCTCCCTCAAGACCTCTGTCGAACCAGTGCATTACAGGAAGATATGTCTGACCCAGCCATCTGTATCTCCATACACCCTTTGCAAAGGTGATGACTCCGCCTTCCTTCATAATGTCTGCGACCATCATTCCATAGTTGTACAGCCAGATCTTATTGAAATAGTACATAGTATCCTTGATACCACGCCATTCTCTGTGCTTGTAAAGACCGGTCTTCTCCTGATAGAGGTCTCCGAGTCTTCTCTCGCCTGCAGGCTTTCCATAGACGAAATCCCTGGCAAGCTTCTTATAATTGATCTTTTTAAGTTTGCTTAAATCAGGCTTTTTCATTATTTCGCCTCCTGTATCTTCTTCAGCTCAACGCTCTCTACGAACGCCTGGAATCTTGTTCTGAGCTGTCCCGATGCGCTGTTAATATATTCTTTTTCGATTGAGCATACAGGATATCCAAAGTCTCTCTGGAGAACTACTGTATCGATTACTCTCTCATAGCTCCAGTACTCACAGAACTTATTGGAAGCAACTATAATACCGTCTGCCTTGTATTCCTTAGCAAGGTCAGCAATTCTCTGCTTACGGGCTCTCATATCCTTCTGCTCCATGAATCTTGTACACTGTGATGTCAGGAGATAATGTCTTGCGATTGCACGAAGTGGTGACTCGCCATCCTGAACCTCAATGGGAACTCTTGCTTCAACTGCACCATAGCAGTATCTGTCGCATACAACGAGTCCGCCACAGCTCTCGATGAGCTTTGTGAACTCTGGGTCGTCATTCTCTGAACCTGCGAGCAGTACCTTAACTCTGTAGTTAGGCTTTGCATCTGGCTCTCTTGTCTTGAGCTCCTCAAGAGTCTCTCTCAGCTTGTCGATGATGAGATACTTAGGGCAAGCCATTGATACCAGTGTGATTACAGCAAACTCGTATCCTGTGATTGTTGGATTATCAAGCTTTCTGAAGTCGCCGATTTCCTGGATAATTCTGCAGACCTCGTTGTGCTGCTCGATTGCTTTGAGAATTGCCTCATCTGATGTATCGATGCCGTACTCATCCTTGAGGAAGTCGAGCACGTGTGCCTGAAGCTGCTTCTCATAGTGGTTGATTGAGTTCTCGTTCTTCTTGAATGGAACGTCAGAGAAGGATGTCTTGAAAGTTGCATTATTGATAACATCAGGCATTCTCTGAAGATGCTCCTGGAATCTGCAGGTTACTGTGCAGGTCTCAGTTGCTAGCTGAGCATCGAGGAAGTTAAAACCGCCCTCGAGAGCTCTTTCAAATAAGGATCTGCCATAGTGGCATGTTCTTGATGACATATAGTATGTCGCCATGTCCGGTGAAGTGCACTTAGGCGCACGAAGACGTACCGAAAATGCTCCCGGAAGGTCGAGGAGTACCTCAGGCATAAAATAGCAAGTGTAACCAAGGGCCTTGTTGCCATCATCCTTGGCCTTTCTTACCAGCTCATTGTTAGCTTCCTGAAGAAGGTCCTCGAAGTAAATCAGGTGTTTTAAATCACGCATATCTTTCACCTCAGCTTCTTCGGAGAAGTAAGATTATGTTCTTCCCCATTAAATACGATATTTCTTAAACACATTTTATATATCTGTTGAAAAACTGTCAATGATGCTTGTTGATTTTTTGACATAATAGTATAATTTAAGCAATATAGGAGGTGCGAGATATGGCACATGTACACGAACATACACACGACGGATACACTCATTCACATGAGCATTCCCACGACGGACACACTCATACACACGAGCACGTTGCTGCATCCAGGGAAGAAGCTCTTGCGCTTTTAACCTATATGCTCGGTCACAACAGCCATCACGCTGAGGAACTTCACGATCTCGCCCACAATTTCGAAGGCGATGCCCAGGATCTTCTGCACGAGGCTGTTGAGATGCTCCAGGCAGGAAACGAGAAGCTTGCAGCTGCGCTTGAGCTTCTGAAGGAGGATTAGTATGTGTCTTTCAACTGTATATGAGATGCGTGACGGGGAGAAATCTCTTCTCTGCAGGAATATAGCCGAAATCGGCGAGGTCAACGGACAGATTGTAATGACCGATATCATGGGCATCTCGACAAGAGTTTTCGGCGAGATTGAAAGAATCGACCTGATGGAGAACTATATCATCATTAACCGCTATGATTTCGACAAATCCGATACGCACACACATGTAGATGCGAACGGCGTTGAGCATACTCACACACACGCTCACAATCACGAGCATTCTCATTCACACCAGCACGAACATTCACCTGAGGTTAAGAAGAAGCAGCTCAACCGCATTTCGCGTGCAATCGGCCATTGCCAGCGTGTCAAGTCGATGATTGCTTCAGATGTTGACTGTTCTGATACGCTCATCCAGCTGTCGGCAGTTACTTCTGCACTGCGCAGCCTCGGCAAAGAGATAATCAACGAGCACATGTCACACTGTATCAAACATGCAATCGAGGACGGTGACACCGCTGCCGTTGAAGAATTCCAGGAAGCCGTTAAGAAATTTTTCTAGTAACGAACAACCAAAGAGCCTCTGCAGCTGCAGAGGCTCTTTTTCTTTTCAGCAATTATAACAGTATTTATGCGGTTGTTCCGCCGCAGCTTGAACCTGCACCCGCTGTGCATGCAAAGCAGTGCTTGTTCAGGCAGATTCTCCTCTTTTCATATGGGCGTCCGACAAAATCAAAGATTGTTTCTTCGCTGAGGATCGGCTGGTTTGAAGCAAGATTGAAATCGCAGTCATACACTTTTCCATCATAATCCACAGATATCTGGAATCTGCACATCATCGACGCAGCAGCACTTGGATTGAATGCTCCATGCAGTTTGTTCATGTATCTGGAAAGATTTCCCGATTTTATAAGAAACTCTCCAAAACGTCCGATTGGATTATTTGTAATTGTGTATAAGTAATTAAAGTCTATATCGAAGTCTTCTTTGAGACGCTGCTTGTACTCCGCCTCCATCGCCTCCTGCTTTGGTGGGAAGAATGCGCCAGCCGGATTATAGACCATGTTAAGAACAAGTCTCTCATCTCGTCCATATCCCAGAGCATTCAGCTTATGCAGCACCTCGATAGCCTGCATAAACGAGCCTTCGCCTCTTACTCTGTCCATGTCCTTCGCACGATAATGCGGCAGTGAACATACGACCTCAACGCCCAGCTCAGCATAGAGTTCAGGCAAGTGTTTATACTCTTCCTGTAAAAGCACGGTCAGGTTGCTTCGAACGATTACATGCTTGCATGTATCTACTGCTTTCCTGAGAAGATACTCGAAATTTGTATTCATTTCCGGTGCACCGCCTGTTATATCGATTGTCGAAACCTTCTGCGCCTGAGCAAAGCTCATGCATGCATCAATGACCTCTCTGGACATCTCCTCAGTTCTGTGAGGCCCACAGGACACGTGGCAGTGCTTGCATACCAGATTGCACTTGCGTGTGATATTCATCTGAAGAACATCACAGTAATCTACTGTCTCTGTGTATTCTGTTTCAATAGTTTCCTCGAAAGAAGGTATCTCAGCAAGCTGCTGCAGTTCTTCTATAATGTTTGCTACCATATACTATAACTCCAGATTGTTAATAATATTCTTCATCTGAACGGCGTGAGCAAGTGTAGCACCGCCCTTGATTGCTGCACCGCAGTGAACAGCTTCCATCATCTGCTCCTTGCTTACTCCCATCTCAAGGCAGGTGTTTGTATATGCATCGATGCAGTACGGACACTGAACAACGTGTGCAACCGCAAGTGCGATAAGAGCCTTCTCTCTAGCTGTAAGCTCTCCCTCAGCAAAAACTGTACCGTACCAGTCGAAGAACTTTGCTCCGATTTCAGGGCCTTCCTCTGTGATCGTTGGGAACTTTGCAAGATCTTCCGGATTGTAATATGTATTCATAACCATTCCTCCAATAATTTTATCCTTTATTAGACTAAGTCATATATTAGACCAAGTCAAAGAGATGTCGTCAATATTTTTATCATACATCATTGCTTTTTTCAATAATCCGACTGTAATACACCTTACTGCATTGAACAATTCATTGAATCAATTTTCTTAAATGTTTATATAGACGTTCAATGTCAATGGCGCACAATAAAAGACTCCCCCTGAAGAGGAGCCCTTATATGCATCTAATCTACCAGTCGCTGCCCCAGTCGCTGCTTCCGGAATCCCAGCTTCCGCCTGAATCCCAGTCGAAGCCGCTGTCGTAATCATCGCTGTCATAATTATCAGATGACCAGTCATCATCCTCGAGATTGTCCTGATAGTAGTCAGAGTCTTTGAACGAGTAGCTGCTGTCCCAGTTTGAATCGTCATAATCGAATTCGTAGTCAGCTCTGTTCTCGGTAAATTCTGCAGGCAGCGAATCTCTCTCGACCGGCGTATAGTCACCGTTGTCCGAGTCGTAATAGTAATAGTCGCTGTCATAGTATACATAGACATTGTCGTCGTAGTTATAGTATGTCGGTGTATATGACTGAATCGCCAGTCCGGTAAGACCAACAAAAGCGATCATCAGATATATCAGATAAGCTGTGCCAAGAATCTTGAAACTTCTTCCCTCTCCCAGACTTGGAAACAGCTTCTCGAGAAGCATGTACAGAAAGATTGGCAGGCCAACAGCGAGAATTGTCAGAAGCGGCTTTGTCATAATGATAATCGAGAACACTCCGAACACCACAATACCCACCATGCTGAGCAGAAGTCCAAGGCAGCCGTCGCCGGCATTCTTCTTTCGGCTGTTTCTGCCTCCGTTGTGTGCCTTCTGGTTAAGAATCTCGCTCTTAAGTTTCATATACAGCTCGTTAACCGCATAGGCTTCATCAGTACCCTCGTATCTCACCGCTCGAGTGCCGTCATCTTTATTCTTATATACAACAAACTTTTCGCCATCCTTATAGATGCCGAAGGCTCTTTTGCCAGTATAGTTCTCACCAATGAAAAATCTTGTTGTCTCATAAGGCGGCAGCTTGCGGTCATTATACCACTGCTGCAGTTCCTCGATAGTCTTAGGCGTGTGGTCGACTGTTCGTTTGATGTTGTCGTTCGGTGCGCCGCAATTCGGACAGTGATCGAGCTGATCATCTATCATCGCTCCGCAGTATTCGCATTTTACCTTCATATCCTTCCTCCGCAAACGAAATACTTCATTTACTATTCTAACATACCGCGATATAATTTTCTTTGAGATATATTATGAAAAGGAGCACACAATGGCTACTACAAAGAAAAGAAAATGGGGCGACCGCAAGGACGGCCACCGCGTGTATGATACTACCGGTCTCAATGTAATCATGGGACACATCATGCCTTACCGAACAGAGGCAGAAGTGTGGATGCAGGAAGAATTTGACATCACTGAACTTCTCAAATTCATCGACAAGAAGAATGCCGAGCACGACAACTACAAGACAACAATCTTCCACTGCATTGTTTTCGCAGTCGCAAAGATGATTAACGAGAGACCTAAAATGAACCGTTTTATCCAGGGTCGCAGAACATACGAGAGAGATGAGATTAGCATGAGCTTTATGGCAAAGCGCCGCTTTGCTGATGGTGCGGATGAAGCGTTCATGATGATTGTTCCTCAGGAGGATGACACCATCGACACAATCTCTCACAGAATCTATGGAGATGTTCGCGAGGTCCGCAAGTCAGAACATGCAACCGGCGGTATGGACTCTGTTGTTGACGGTTTTGCGAAGGTTCCTCGTCTGGTTCTTATGCCGATTGTCAAAGCTGTAAGAACTCTCGATTTCTGGGGAGTTAATCCTAAGGCACTGACTGACGGTGATCCAAACTACTCAACATGTCTTCTGAGCAACCTCGGAAGCATCAAGTGTCCTTCGGTATACCATCATCTTAACAACTACGGAACTAACTCTTTCATGGTTACAGTTGGTACAATACACAAAGCTGAGCGCATCATGCCTGATGGCACAAAGCAGATCAGAGATGTAGTAGACATCGGCGCAACACTTGATGAAAGAATCGCTGACGGCTTTTACTTTGCACGCAGCCTCAAGGTTGTTGAGTATCTCTTCGACCATCCTGAACTCATGGATGAGCCTTTCGGTACACCATCCGGATACGTCTACGAATAGATATGCACGCAACTGGTGCCTAGAGGAGGTAATATATGTCCAAGGCTTCAAATTCTACAAAGAACAGGATTGTAAATACAGCATGGAAGCTTTTCTATAAGAAGGGCTACGAGAATACAACTATTGATGATATTGTTGAGGCTGCGCATATATCCAAAGGTTCTTTCTACCATTATTTCAAGGGAAAGGATTCCCTCATTGCCAGCATCACCTACCTTCTGGATGAGCAGTATGAAACTCTGGTTGAATCACTTAATCCCAACCTTGATGCGGCACAGAAGCTGGTTCGCCTCACGCAGGAATCATTTTTCACGGTTGAGAACACCGTCCCGGTTCGTCTGCTCAGTCAGGTTCTTGCTTCGCAGCTGAACTCGCGAGCTGAAAACACTCTTCTTGATCCTGACAGAACATATTTCAGGATAGTCAGACAGATTGTAGTCGAGGGTAAAGAGAAAGGACTTTTCAGGGAAGACTTTACTGTAAATGAAATCGTAATTTCTTACTCTATGATGGAAAGAGGCCTTATGTACGACTGGTGCATTTCAAACGGCAACTATCCGTTGGCGGCTTATTCAGCCAAAATGATGCGTGCTTTCCTCAAAGGTTTTATCAATTAACTTCAACAGAATAAATGGTAAAACAAAATGCTGCCGCTTTATGATGAAGCGACAGCATTTTTTATTTCGTAATTCAGCGATTACTTGTTCTGCAGATACTCGTGCATTGCAGCGGCTGCCTTCTTGCCGGCACCCATAGCCTTGATTACTGTAGCAGCTCCTGTTACAGCATCTCCGCCTGCGAATACACCTTCTCTTGTTGTTGCACCAGTCTCCTCGTCAACCTTGAGTCCGCCTCTCTCATTGAGGTCAACCCCCTCTGTTGTGTCACAGATGAGTGAGTTGAGCTTTGTTCCGAGAGCCATGATTACTGCATCCGCATCGATGAGGTACTCTGAACCCTCTATTGCGATTGGACGACGACGTCCGCTTGCATCAGGCTCACCAAGTTCCATCTTGATGCACTCAATCTTGTTAACATGGTTCTTCTCATCTCCGAGAATACGAACCGGGTTGTTCAAGAGGTGGAATTGGATTCCTTCCTCTTCAGCATGCTCGATTTCCTCTGCTCTTGCAGGCATCTCGGCTCTTGATCTTCTGTATACCACATGAACCTCAGCTCCCATTCTCTTTGCACAGCGAGCAGCGTCCATGGCAACATTTCCTGCACCTACTACTACAACATTCTTGTTGTGCTTGATAGGTGTGTCGTACTCATCTCTGTAAGCCTTCATCAGGTTGATTCTTGTGAGATACTCGTTAGCTGAGTATACACCTACCAGGTTCTCTCCCTCGATATTCATGAACATTGGGAGACCTGCTCCTGTTCCGATGAATACTGCCTCAAAGCCCTCGTCGAAGAGGTCATCGATGTAGAGTGACTTACCGATAACTACATTGTGGATGAACTTTACACCCTTTTTTGCAAGAGTGTCGATCTCATATCCTACGATTTCCTTAGGAAGTCTGAACTGTGGAATTCCGTATACGAGCACTCCGCCTTCTTTGTGGAGTGACTCGAAAACTGTTACATCATATCCGAGATTGATGAGGTCTCCTGCGCATGTAAGACCTGCAGGGCCTGAACCGACAACAGCAACCCTGCGACCGTTTGACTCGATTTCTTTTACCCCACTGTTACCGATGTTCTCCTTGTGCCAGTCAGCGATAAATCTCTCAAGACGGCCTACTCCTACAGGCTCGCCCTTGATTCCTCTGATGCACTTACCCTCACACTGTGTCTCCTGCGGGCATACTCTTCCGCAGATAGCAGGAAGTGAGTTAGTTGATGTGATAACCTCGTATGCGCCTTCGAAATCCTCTGCAGCCACCTTCTCAATGAACTCAGGAATTCTTACGTTAACAGGACAGCCTGCTACACATGGCTTGTTCTTGCAGTTGAGACATCTCTGTGCCTCGCCAACTGCCATCTCCTTCGTGTATCCGAGAGCTACCTCTTCGAAATTCTTGTTGCGGACATCAGGGTCCTGTGATGGCATTGGTGTTTTCTTCATTACATCGTTATTCATAATGTCTCACACCTCCTGTAAGATTGCACACGTGATCTCTCTGTGCCTGCTCTTCTTCTGCATAATACGCATTTCTTGCGATGAGCACGTCCCAGTCAACCTCAGCTGCGTCGAACTCCGGTCCGTCTACGCATGCGTACTTTGTCTCGCCGCCGACACTTACTCTGCATCCACCGCACATACCTGTTCCATCTATCATAATTGCTGTCAGTGAAGCAACTGTCTTGATTCCATAAGGCTCTGTAACCGCGTTAACGAACTTCATCATGATAGGAGGTCCTACTGTGATTACCTCATCATACTGATTTCCTGCTTCGATGAGAGCCTTGAGCTTCTCAGTTGTAAAACCTTTTTCTCCATAACTGCCGTCATCTGTCATGAGATAGAAGTTGTCTGTTGCTGCCTTGAACTCGTCTTCAAGGATGATGAGGTCCTTGTTCTTGAATCCTGCAACCATATCTACTTCTATTCCGGCATCGTGAAGGCCCTTTGCAACAGGATATGCAAGAGCATTACCTGTACCGCCTCCAACTACGCAAACCTTCTTCAGACCCTCCATTTCTGTTGGTCTGCCGAGAGGTCCGATAACGTCCATGATGCAGTCGCCCTCTTCAAGCTGCGAGAGAAGTTCTGTACTTCTTCCTACAGCCTGGAAGATGATTGTTACTGTTCCGGTCTCCTTGTTGCTGCCTGCCATAGTGAGGGGAACTCTCTCGCCGAATTCATCAACTCTGAAGATGATGAACTGACCAGGCTTAGCCTTTGCAGCTACATATGGAGCTTCGAACTCCAGCCAGAACATATCATGGCTGATCTGCTTCTTGAGCACAATCTTATGCATTGTTTAGTCTCCTTTATGTGGTGGTGTTAGTTAAAGAATTATCTCGTCCATTATAATTGAAAAAGCGCTTGTTAACAAGTTAACAAACGCTTCTCATTGTATTTATTTTTTTCTTAGAGAACGGACGGTGTTCTTTCAATAAGTGTCCATTCTTCGTGCTCTCTCATTGCATAAGCTATCAGCTTGTCCAAAAGCTCAGGAGTGCTTATTCCCTCACTGTTCCACAGACTTGGATACATTGAGATGTCGGTAAAACCAGGGAGCGTGTTTATCTCATTGAAGTATACATCGCCTTCTTCTGTGTAGAAGAAGTCAACTCTCGAAAGTCCTCTGCAGTCAAGCTCTCTGTACAGCGCAATTGCATATTCTCTGATTTCGTGAATCTTCTCTTCCGGAAGATCGTCGACAACTCTTGTCATTGACTCAGGGTTGGAATACTTTGACTCAAAATCATAGAACTCGCCAGCTGAAAGGATTTCTCCAACGCGACTTGCATATGGATTGCTGTTGCCCATTACTGCAACCTCAAGTTCTCTTCCTACTATAGTTTCCTCAACCAGAACTTTATCGTCATGCTCAAGCGCATGCATAATTGCACTCTGCAGTTCGCTGTAGTTCTTTACCTTCGTTACGCCAACTGACGAACCAGCCGAACATGGTTTTACGAACAGCGGCATACCGCCATTGAACTTTTCGAAGATTCTGTCCTGAACATTGCTTGCATCACGCTCGAAGTCTTTCTTTCTGACGAGGTAATGGTCTGCCATTTTAACACCGACAAGCTGAGCAAACTCTTTTGTTGCGCTCTTATCCATACAGTTCGCTGAAGCTTTTACTCCAGAGCCAACATATGGAATCATTGCAAGGCTGAAGAGGCCCTGAACCTCGCCGTCCTCACCATGGTCTCCATGAAGCACCGGAACGAAACAGTCAATCTTCCTGATTTCAATTCTTTCATTGTCGTTAAGAAGATAGATTCCTCCGACTGTAGGATCATGCGGAATGATACACTTAGTGTTTCTTCCATATGTCCACTTGTCTTCCTCTATTTCTTTGGACGTTGCTTTTGTTACAAACCACTGTCCTCTCTGAGTTATGCCGATCTTTGTAATCTCGTATTTATCCTCATCAAGCGCCCTTATTATATTTGCTGCTGAATGAAGAGAAACATCATATTCATCAGAGTTTCCGCCGAACACAACTCCGATATTTAGCTTACTGCTCATTTCTGCTCCTTTCTGCTATAACGACTCTGTCAAGTCCTGCCAGGTCCTTTACCACAGCTATGCTGCGGAAGTCCCCGGATTCTCTAAGAAGATTCTTTACATCTTCCGCCTGTTCGCAGCCGATTTCCAGTGCAAGGATTCCACCATTCTTAACGTGTCTTCCTGCATCTTTTGCTATTCTTCTGTAGAAATCGAGACCATCCTCTCCGCCGTCCAGCGCAAGTCTTGGCTCATGATCTTTTACTTCTACCGCAAGGGTCTCTATAACCGCACTTGGAATATATGGCGGATTGCTTACAACCACATCATATTCCTTGCCGTCCGGTACTGCACGGAAGAGATCTCCAATAACGAAACCGCAGCGGTTGAACACTCCGTTGATTCTTGCATTGCTTATTGCTGTACTCATTGCATCCATGTCTATGTCTGCAAGCATAACATTTGCAGATGGAACCGCATGCGCAATTGCAACACCCAGTGCTCCGCTTCCGGTGCACATATCCAGAATCTCCGGTGCCTGCCAGCCCTTTCCCTTGATTATACCGATAACCTGTTCTGCCAGAATTTCGGTATCATATCTTGGAATGAGCACCTTTGGATTAACCTTGAAAGGAAGACCCATGAACTCCTGTACTTTTGTTATGTACTGAAGAGGTGTTCCTGTAAGTCTTTTGTGTATCAGCTCTTTATATTCGTTGAAAACATCTTCCGAAAGCATTTCCTTTCTTCGCATAACAATGTCTTCTCTTGTGTATCCGGTAAGATAGCTGAAAATCATTCTCGCTTCGTTGCGACCATTCTCCACAAGTCCAAGAGTATCTGCTCCCCACATCAGCGCATGCTCAACCGACCTTGGATCTGTGCTGTATCTTTTACCGCGCGGTCTTATTTGCTCTTCTGAGTCAGTCTCTTCTTCGGATGCTTCTTCTGTCTCCTGTGCCTGGTCAGACACACGAGGAACATATTCTTCTTTTAGCACCGCCTTGAGTGCCGCAATTGCAACCTCAAGCTGATCATCAGTCGGCTCTGCTGTTGTGAGTTTCTGTAGCATCAGTCCCGGATAACTCAGAATTCTTACTGCGATATTATCGCTTCTTCCTGCCCACTTGAGCAGCTCGTAGCTTATTCCTGCAATAACAGGAAGGAGAAGCAGTCTTGACGTGATTCTCCATGCGAGATTAGGCCATCCGAGCAGCGAGAACAGAAGTAACGCTATTATGAAAACAAACACCAGAAAGCTTGTTCCGCATCTTGGATGAAGTGTATAGAACTGTCTTGCATTCTCCGGAGTCAGCTCAAGCCCGTTCTCAAAACAGTGAATTGTCTTGTGCTCTGCTCCGTGATAACGGAAAAGTGTCTTTATATCCGGCATCTTGCGAATCGCTACTATATACAATATGAAGAATAAAATTCTCAGAATACCTTCGAGCAGGTTAAGAATCACAGAGCTTTTGATTACTCCCTCAAGCCAGTTGATGATTATAGTTGGACAAATGATGAACACGACAATTGTTATTATAATTGCCAGGAAAACCGAGAAAGTCATCATTATATTCCAGGTCGCTTTTGGACCCAGTGTCTTATCCAGCCATTTTTCTATGCGGCCGGGTTCTTCCCTATAATCTTCTGATGCATTCTCTTCCAGGATGTCTGCTGAATCCATCAGAACCTTCATTCCTGTAATCAACGATGCAAAAAATGCAACTATACCTCTAAAAAAAGGTATCTTTTTCACAGCAGACTTTGGAGGTGTATCCTCTGTCTTGAGATAAATTTCTCCATCAGGAAGCCTTACTGCGAGTGCCCTTTTCTCCGGGCCCTGCATCATAATGCCTTCCATTACAGCCTGTCCTCCAATCGAAGTCGGAACTGCATCCTTAAGGAATATTTTCTTATAATCCAGTTTTTCCATTTGTGCTCCCTTTAACGAAAGTCTTCTAACCTTTTCATCATGAACTTGACGAAAGATTTATTGTCCTTTGTACTGGACAGATTATCGATTATAGTTTCACTTGCCTTCATTTTGCTGATTGCCAGCTCTTTTCGAAGCAGCGACATAAGAGTAAGCTCATCTGCCTCGAGAAGCAGATCTTCTCGTCTTGTTCCGGACTTCTGAAGATCAAACGCAGGGAAAATTCTTCTTTCACTGAGCTGCCTGTCCAGATGAAGCTCCATATTTCCGGTTCCCTTGAACTCCTCGTAGATTACATCATCCATTCTGCTTCCTGTGTCTATCAGCGCCGTTGCAAGGATAGTAACACTTCCACCCTCTTCAATATTTCTTGCTGTTCCGAAGAACTTCTTTGGCATATGAAGAGATGTTGGATCAAGTCCGCCGGACATTGTTCGGCCGGAATAATTTGACTCCAGATTATATGCTCTTGCGAGTCTGGTTATGCTATCAAGCAGAATGACTACATCTCTGCCGCTTTCCGCCATTCTCTTCGCTCTCTCCATTACCAGTGAGGCAACTCTGATGTGATGCGATGGCTGCTCATCAAAGGTTGAGTATATAACCTCTGAATTCTTAAGCGAACGCTTCATATCAGTAACTTCCTCTGGTCTTTCATCGACGAGAAGTACGATGAGCTCAATATCCGGATAGTTCTCCTCTATACTTGATGCAATCTTCTTGAGAAGAACCGTTTTGCCCGCCTTAGGAGGTGCAACGATAAGACCTCTCTGTCCACGTCCGATAGGCGCTACCATATCAATAATTCTTGTCGAAAGATCAATGCTTGAATGCTCGAGCTTGATTCTTTCGTCCGGGAAAATCGGAGTCAGCGCATCGAAGTGCTTACGTCTCTTCGCCGCCATAGGATCTTCTCCGTTGACTGTTTTCACGAAGAGAAGCGCACCGAAACGCTCATCGTTACGTGGTTTTCTCGTAACTCCATATATCTTGTCTCCCGTGCGAAGTCCGAAACGGCGAATCTGCGTAGGCGCAACATAGATGTCCTTCTCAGATGTCATAAAATTATTGAAACGCAGGAAACCGAATCCGCCGTCGGCAATTTCAAGAAAGCCTTCAACCTCCGGTCTTTCCTCTGCCGCATTGCTTCGACTTGACTTTTCTTCATGCTCAGCAGAAGCGTCCTCTTCTCCATTTTCAATAACCGCAGCATCCATTGCATCTTTCTCAGCCGCAGCCATGGATTCTTCTATCATTCTGCTTCTTTCGTCCGCCATTATCTCCTCCCGATTTGTGGAATCGTTCTGAACCTCATTATCTGGCTAGAGCTCTTCCATAGCATTTATCGTACTTAGAATTGTATCGTCCTTTGTATCAATCTGTGATACCTGCAGATTATCGATATCGTCAGGATTGATTTCTTCTGTCAGTCCAAGAAGTGTTGGGCTGAGATAAATTGTATTCAGCAGTTTTCCATCAAGGCTGACACTGGAATGCTCAGTGAAATTCTCACCCTTGAGGTAATAGCTGTTACCAATTTTCACAATCTCGCTTACCTTAATCTGCTTGTGTCCCATCCTCATATCGACAGTTTTGTATGGATTGGTTCCACCGAACACATAATTTTTTCCATATATCATGTCATAGGAAAGAGCCTTCAGATATTTCTGGAAATTCTTTGATTTTCTGTTGTTCGTCTGCTGGTAATCGAAGATTACGCCCTCATGAGGATATCCCGCATCTTCGAGCAGCTTTGCTCCGGATTCAAAGGAGGAAATGTCTTCGTCTTTCTCAGCAAGACCGATATTGTCCCAGATAACATATCTTGTCTTGTACAGATTTCCTCCGACATAGTCACTTTCTTTTACATCGAGAGCCGGAATGTGATCGCCGTATATCAGCATAATGGTTGGCTCGCCACTCGCATTAATCTCATCGATCAGCTCTCCGATGAATGAGTCCATCTCGTGGCACTCATTGAGATAGTACTCGTACTTCCATTTTGTAGCTTTATCGTCACAGCTTACTGTTGTATATGGATCCTTGAATACCTGCTCTGTCGGATAGCTTCCATGACCTTCAACAGAGATTATATGCATGAAATCACGACTCTCTGTCTCTTTCATAATTCCCATTATGTCCGAAATCATTACTTTATCCTTGCACCAGTTGGTTGGTGTCTTCTGGATATCGTTCATATACTCGACAGATGTGAAGCTCTCGAATCCGAGATTTGCATATACTTCATTTCTGTTGTAGAAAAGTGCTCGGTGGTCATGAAGCGCACTTGTTGTGTAGCCGTGATTCTTCAGGATATATCCCATGCTCTGCAGGGACTGCTCTCTGAGCTTACCCTTATACGGGTATTCTCCAGGTCCGAAGAATCTTGCACTCACTCCCGTCAGAACCTCGAACTCAGTATTGGCTGTTCCTGCACCGCAGGCCGGCACAGTGAACCTTCCGGAGGTGTAGTTATCCTGAAGTGAATTGAATACAGGTGTCGGATCTTTATCAACGGTAAAATTCGAGTAATCCTGTGCTGTCGTAAATGACTCCATCTGCAGCACGATTACATTCGGATGTTCCTTGCTGCTGTCATCTTTTGCCAGCTCTGTATCTGTTCCGTTCTTTGTGTACTTATTGAGAATATCATCTATCATATCCTCAGAATATCCATCCGGTTTGGATATTCCCTTGTTCAGCGATGTGCTGATGAAGCAGTATGGAACACCGTAGTCGTTGTACGCATAGTTCAGGTTTCCGAAGAAAGTGCTGAGTACGCCAATCTTTATCAGTCCGAGAGTTGCTCCAAGAGTGAATACTATGGACATAACAATCGCCGTAAGGCTTTTCTTATATTTGACATTTGTCCACTTCTCGCTTCGAATGTATATCAGCACGAGTATCGCAACGATGATTGCCATCGCTACCATACCAAGTATTATCTGCCACTTTGCAAAATAAGTAGTCAGGAGAGTGAGTCCGTCACCCATATTCTGCATATCATAGAGCGTGAATGGCGTCATTCTCTTAAGCAGAATACCGCCGTTGACAATTCCGAGAGCCACCCAGATCAGCGAAATAATTACCCATGCAAATCGACGTCTTTTGAAAAGAAGCGCCAAGGTCATGGTTGTAAAAATTATCGCTACGTTATATAGGAACACAACAGGATGTCTGAACAGGAACAGGAGTCCTTCAAACGGGCCTATTGTGATTCTTGCAAATTCTTCTATGAACAGATACACAAAGAACGCATATATCGCCATCAGCGCAATATACTTAGCTTCATGCAGATCTCCGTCGAAATACTTTGGAGCCTTTCGCGGAAATTTTTTCTTAAACCACACCCCTGCGGCTGCAAAAGGTTTCTTTACAACCTGAACAGGGCGATCCAGCGTTTCTCTTATTTTATTCAGAACGTTCTTTAACTTATTGAGCATCTATCGGATTGCCTCCTCAAGAGCCTTTGCAAGGTCTGCAAATTCCTGCATTGAAAGACTTTCAGCTCTTCGTGTTTTGTCAATTCCTGCATCAGCAAGCGCCTTCTCTGCTATGGCCTTGTCACAGCCTTCCATCGTTGTGAGCGAATTGAGCAGAGTTTTTCTTCTCTGTGTAAAACCGGCCTTAATTGTGCGGAAGAACATTTCTTCGTTATTAAGCTCAACCGCCGGCTCATCCCTTAAATCCATTCTCAGCACAACCGAATCCACCTTTGGCGCCGGATAGAAGCATTCGCTTCCGGCATCAACAAGCTTTCTTACAGTTGAGTAGTAGTGAACTGCATATGTTATTGCGCCGGACTGCTTAGTTCCGGGCTCTGCCAGAAGTCTGTCTCCGACTTCCTTCTGCATCATTGCTGTAATGCTGTCCGCTTTGATTCCGGATTCGAGCAGCTTCATGATAATCGGAGTTGTGATATAGTACGGCAGATTGCCGACAACTCTTACATCCTTTAAGTCATACTCTCTTATATTCTTATCTATGATTCTGTTCAGATCTACTTCAAGTATATCGCCGTGAATTATCTCCACATTATCGAAACCGAACAGCTTAACTTTAAGCAGCTGCACAAGTCTTTCGTCAAGCTCTACTGCAACTACCCTTCCTGCTCTTTCCGCCAGTTCACAAGTCAGTGCACCTTCACCCGGACCAATTTCGATTACCAGGGAATCCTCTGTAACGCTGCTTCCCTCAACAATCTCGTATATTACATCCTCATCTATAAGGAAATTCTGACCGAGCGCTTTCGATGGTCTTACATGTGCACCCGATGACGGTTTTCTGTTCTTTACTTTTGATTTCTTTGATTTGCCCATTCAACTGCCTTCTCAACCTCTTCAAGGCTGATTCCAAATCCGTTTATCAATCTGAGCACAGCCTTGCTGTTGCCCATTCTTATTCCGAGTTTCTCTGCAACTGCCGTTCTGCGCTCCGCTGCTCCATCACAGCCTGTAAGACCAAGTCTTACAAAATCTTCTTTAGTAACACTGCACTCCGCACCAGCAGCTGATGTTTTTACCTGAGAGAGCGCCGCCATAACATCTTCCGGCTTCGCATTCTCTATTCCAATATCGTCTCCCTTTATTGCCTGATTCTGAGGGAGGTACGCATGCTTTGCTTCCGGGAATCGCTCCGTAAGCTTACGACGAATCTCCTCGCCTGAGTAATCCGGATCTGTGAGAATTATTATTCCCTGATTCCTGTAAGCTCTCTCGATGAGCGCCCAGGTTTCCTTTGTTATTCCAAATCCGTGTGTTGCCAGAATCAGTGTGTCAACGACCTTTTCAACAACAGCTATGTCATCGCGACCTTCCACGACGACAGCTTCTTTAATCTTTATTTTTTCCATCTTTGCTTCCTTCTTCTTCATCGAAGGTGAAAAGTATTTCGTCAGGATTCATGAGTCTGAGCTGTCTTCTCGCTTCTTCTTCGATAAAATCAGCATCGTCTATGCTCTTCAGAACATCTTCCAGTCTAGCCTTCTCTTCTTTGAGCTGCTGTTCCTGCTGACGAAGTCTGTAGTTCTCTGCTTTAAGCTTTACAACATTTCTGACATAGGTAAATGCAAGCAGCGCAAGAACAATGCCGCCGATGAGAATAATCCTTTTCTGCCTGTTCGACAGTTTTCTCAGGTTCTTTCGAGTTCTCTCGCTCTTTCTTTCCGCTGCACTCTTATATCCTGTTTTCTGCTTGCTTTTTCTTTTCGCTGCCAAAATTCTGCCTCTCCTGACTTAGTATAATCCGAGTATCTTTCCTGAATCCTGGTATACTCCGTTGTATCTGATCTCGAAGTGAAGGTGCGGACCGGTACTATTACCTGTGCTTCCACAAAGAGCAATCTCCTGGCCCTTATATACCTTTGTGCCGTTTGGCACCAGAAGCTGGCTGCAGTGTCCGTATCTTGTCTCTCTGCCGTTTCCATGGTCAATGTAGATTACATTTCCATATCCGGCCTGCCATCCGCTGACTATTACAGTTCCGCCATCTGAAGCATAGATTGGTGTTCCGACAGGCGCCGCAAGGTCAAGACCCTGATGAATTCGACCCCATCTTGCTCCTACTCTTGAAGTAAGTGTGTAGTTTCTAATCGGCATTCCGAATACTCCGGTTGGAGCTGTCTTAGGTCTCTTAGCCGTTCCGACAAGAACAATCTTGTTCTGTACTTTTGTGATTATCTCGGTCTTGGTGATATCTCGCTTAGTTTCTTTACCGTTTACTTTAGTAATTTTACCTGTAATTACCTGCTTTCCATTCTTTCCCTGCTGTTTTACAGTCGAATCTCCCTTATAGAGTTTTTTGGTTTTCTGAATAACCTTTTTGTATGGAACAACTTCAGACATAGTTCCACCCTCGACAATCCTAACCTTTATTGGCTCTACATCTTTTTTGATAAGAACCTTATCTCCCGGATTAATAGATGCTATCGCTTTTCCGGAGTCAGGGTCGCAAACCTGGCTATTCTCTACTGTAAATCTCTTTGCTATGCTTCCAATTGTCTCGTCATTATCTACAATATGGTAGATGTTGAATGTGCCACCCTTAGTCGCCATAATCTGTGCCGACGACTGTGTCTGAACGCTGGTAAGCATTACTGTGAGTGGTTCAACAGTTATTGGCTTAAGGAATTTTGAAGAAACCAGCTTCATTCCTTCGTCTGTCTTGCTCTGAATTGCCTTTGCAGCATTAATTGTTCTTTGTGCAACAGCCTCGCTCTCAACAATCGATACAAGACTGCCATCTTCATAGATACCGTAGGCATCTACCTCGATGTCCGTCATATAGGCAAGCTTATTTACAACTGTATCCGAATTATCTACAGTCTTGTCGACTGAGGAAACCTGACTGAACGTAATGTTGTCGTTCCCCTTGAACTCAATATTCACGCCGTTGTTCTTTGACAGCTGTGTACTTGCTACATCGAGTACATCTGTAACCTTGGTCTGGTCATCAACATATCCCAGCACTCTTCCGTTATATGCATACTCATACACAGTAAAGTGATTAAATACCAGCAGTATAGCGCATGAAATAAGTGTCATATAGAGAACACTTGATCCGATTCTCTTACGGGACAGTCTGTATCTGCTCAGCATATTGTGATACTCAGTCACAAGGCTCTTTCCCATTTCGATGAGAACGACATCTGTCTTTGCCTGCCAGCGGTCATGAACATCCACCAGGTATGCCAGTCCATTTCCGAGACCTTTTACAGGAAGAAGCATCGCCTTTCCCAGGCTGCTTTCTTTCTTTTTATCCTTCTTTTCTGTCGAAGGGACTTCAGTTTCTGCAGCAATTACCTCTTTTGGTTCTTCTGTGACTGCTTCTGCTACGGCTGCTTCTGCGTTCGCTTCTGTTTCAAAATTGTCTTCCGGCGCCTTCTTTGCCTGTTCCTCAAGAAATCTTTCGTATGCTCTTGCTAACGCCTGTTTTTTTCTATCATCCATTTAAATGCCTCTTCTGCGCGCACTGCATTGCACACGCATACTCTTCCATCCTCCGTAGTGCCTGAATCTTTACACCTCAAGCACTTATATTTTCTTTCGAGGTAATCCTCGTTATAACCGTTCTGAACGAGAAGTTTTCTTTTCTCGCTGTCGAGCTCACGCATTCTTTCGCGAAGCTCCGCTCTCTTCTCTTTATTTCCCTTAGAGACGCTGAAGCTCATCAGTTCCTGGTTCGCTTCATTAATCATCTGATAGATGCCTCTCATCTCTGGAACCTTTGCACAAAGTTCATCGATTCTTGCATCCTGACTTCGGATAGATTCTTCTCTCAGAAAATCATAGTATTCTTTAAGAATTCTCTTGCTTACTTTTGCGGCAGGTCTCTCTATCTCACCATCTTTGTTGACCTGTATCGCCTTTGCCGGATCAATTCCTCCGCTCTTAAGTATCTGGTTTTCCAGAACCTTGTTGACATACTTCAGCGAAGGCTCTCTCTGTCCGGCCGTCTTTCGACACGCATCAAGCACTTCTTTTATCGTATATCCCCACTCATCGAACCAGCGCGCCATCATCTCACGATCAGCCGGGTTCGGTGTGCGATGGAATCCCATCTCTCGGAAAATCGCATTGTAATGCGCGTTTCTCTGGCTATGTCTGTCCAGCAGTTTCTTTACATCCTCAGTGTTCCTGCATCCGTCTTCTGTCCACCTCAGCGCAACTTTGCTGATGTAATCTATGCTGTACTTCTCTATCTCTCTGCAGTACTGAATTGCATAAGAGTAGATTTCAGGCGGAATATTATATACCCTGATTGAGTCTGCAAGCTTATCAAGCTCTCTTGACGAAAGCATTCTTCCTGTAGCCTGCTCATACTGCATGAAAAGCGTCCTCACTTCGGTGTCGCTCAGCATCGATGCGCGGCTGTCCGGAAGCTCAGCTTTTTCTTCCGTTGTGACTGTATCAACCTTCGGCTTTTCATTCATCTGAAGACCGTACAGTCTCTGGATGAGCCTCAGATATTCTATCTCGAAACTCTCTCCATCATCGGTCGGATATATATGAACCGCACCGTGTCTTGCCCAGTATTCGAAAGCTTTCTGCACATTCTCGACATTCATGTCCAGATCGTGGGCCATTGTCTCGAGATCCATCTCGTAATCCATCTGCGCATACATCAGGCCGAAAAGGTACACCTTAACATAATCCCCCGGCGCCTTAGGCAGCAGTTCGTTGATGAACAGATTCGCTACCCTTGTGTCGTAGAGAAAAACATCCTTTTCTGTTTCGTTCCTGAGTCTTGCTTTCTTCATTTCTTCCTGGTCTGTTTTTTCTGCTAAAACGGCTGGTCTATTGACGGCGATGCGAGGTTGCCGAACTTCGTATATTTACCTACCCATGCGAGGTCGCAGTATCCCGTCGGTCCGTTTCTGTGCTTTGCAATAATTACTCGGCAGGTGCTTCCTACATTTGGAGTGAGCTCTGCAGGCTCGTCTCCATTCTTAAAGTAATCATCTCTGTTGAGGAAGATTACTACATCGGCATCCTGCTCGATTGCTCCGGAATCTCTGAGGTCTGTCAGCTGAGGAAGTTTGTTCTCTGCTGCAGATTTTCTTGAGAGCTGTGACAGCAGTATTACAGCTACATCGAGCTCCTTTGCCATAATCTTGATATTTCTTGTAATCGCTGCGATTTCCTGAACTCTGTTCTCTACCTTGTTACCCATACTCATGAGCTGAAGATAGTCGATGATTACAAGATCAAGTCCTTTCTCAGCCTTAAGTCTTCTGCACTTGTTCTTCATCTCAAGAATTGAGAGCGTCGAAGTGTCATCGACTGTGAGGTTGAGATTCTCGAATCCGTCCTGAGCATCGCTCAGTGCATCCCACTCATCAATTGTCAGCATACCGTTCTTCATGTGCTCCATCTCAACACTTGCTGACATTGAAAGAATTCTCGTACCAAGCTGCTCGGCCGGCATTTCCATACTGAAAATCAGAACTGAATTGCCCGCTTCAGCGGCATGCTGCGCAACATTGAGTGCGAACGAAGTTTTTCCCATACCAGGACGTGCCGCCAGAACAATCAGGTCTGTCTTATGCATTCCGCTCAGCATCTTATCCACATCGCGGAATCCTGTTGTAATTCCCGGCAACTGACCTTTATTTCTCTCGAGTTCCTGAAGCTGTTTGAAGTTCTCAACGAATACATCGTTAATATCCAGATATGCTTTCTTCTGGCTTCTGTGCGCTATCTCGAAAATTCTCTGCTCTGCAAAATCGAGCACTTCCTCTGCGTCGCTGCCGCCCTCAAAAGCCTTGCTTCTTATTGCGTCTGCTTCGCGAATAAGTCCACGCATTCTTGATTTCGCAAGAACTGTCTCCGCATAGTATTTTGCATTCGATGATACAATGGCATCATTAACCAGCTTCGAAAGATATGTTATACCTCCAGCTAGCTCTGCCAGCTTAAGCTCAGCAAGCGCTGAATACGTTGTCATAATATCTATTCCGATGCTTTTTCTGTAAAGGTCCACCATTACTTTGAAAATCTCCTGGTGCGCCTTCTCATAGAAATCGTCTGCTCTAAGAACATCAATGACATCGCTGACCGCATCAGCGTCTTTCATCATCGAGCCAAGAACTGCTTTTTCCGCTTCAATATCAACTGGTGGCACAGCTGCCATTTCACTGCTGGTTATTACCTCTTCCATTATTTTCCTTCTACCTTTACATCAACTGTTGCAGTTACTCCTGTGTAAAGCTTGATATCAACCTTGCTGACACCAACTTCCTTGATTGGCTTATCCAGCACAATCTTCTTCTTATCGATATCGATGTCGAGCTGCTCCTTGATAGCTTCAGCAATATTCATTGAAGTGATAGAGCCGAATACCTTGCCGGAATCGCCAACCTTAGTCGCAACAACGATTGGTGCAGCTGTAAGCTTTGCTGCAAGCTCTTTTGCAGCAGCAGTCTCCTCAGCAACCTTCTTTGCGTGGTTAGCCTTCTCTCTCTCGATAGCCTTCATATTCTGTGGAGTTGCCTCAACAGCCATTCCACCCGGGATAAGTCTGTTTCTCGCAAAACCGTCACTTACCTTTACAACGTCACCGGCTTTTCCGGTTCCCTTAACATCTTTCTTAAGTATTACCTGCATCTGTATACCTCATTTCTATTAAAATTATATTATCTTAAGATGGCAGTCTCTATTTATTCGTCTTTGTTCTGTTCCTCTTCAGCAATCTTTTTGAGCATCTTGTCAATCTCTTCCCTTGCCTCCTCAGGACTGATTCTCAGCTGAGCAGCCGCTGCAGTCAGATGACCGCCACCGCCCAGTTTCTCCATAATCACCTGAACATTAATCTGTCCAAGTGATCTTGCGTTGACAAGAGTCTGCAATTTGTCATTTCTTCCTATTACGAATGACGCTCTCACGCCTTTGACGGTCAGCAGTTCATCTGCTACCTGAGCATTGATAATCTGTGCGTCACTTGTATAGCAATCTGTTGTCGCAAAAGCAATTCCCTGAGCAGTATACTCAGCGTCAGCTACAGCTTTCGCCTTTGCCTGGAATGCCAGAATATCTGTCTGGAAGAAACGTTTTACTCTCGATGTATCTGCACCTGCTCGCTTGAGCCATGCTGCAGCTTCAAAAGTTCTTACTCCCGAGCGAATAGAGTAGCTGTTGGAGTCAACCATAATTCCTGCCAGAAGTGCTTCAGCCTCCAGTTTGCTGATAATTCTCTTCTGTGAAAAATGCTGAATAACCTCAGTCATAAGCTCACTTGCTGATGATGCGTATGATTCCACATAAGCGATAGTTGGTGAAGTAATAGAGTCGTCAGCAAGTCTGTGATGATCTATCACAACCTTCTTCTCACATATATCCAGAAGCTCCGGACATTCAACAAGGCCTGGCCTGTTGGTATCCACGATTATCAGCAGAGTTCTTTCATCTGCAAGCTCTATTGCTTTCTTTCTCTTGATGATGCGATATTCTTCTGTATCCTCGACAGTTCTGTATATCTCATCAAGCGCATCGTTTCTGTCTTCAAGAACAAGGTGTACTTCCTTGCCCAGATATTCGCACATTCTATATGCACCCAGAGCTGAACCGAAACTGTCCATATCAGGCCATTTGTGGCCCATCACCATCACGTTCCTGCTCTCGCCAATCAGTCTCTTAATCGCATGAGCGATAACCCTCGATTTACCTCGATTGTTTTTTTCCATTGACTGAAGCGTACCGCCATAGTGATAGGTATGCTCATCGTTCTTATACACAGCCTGATCTCCGCCTCGACCAAGAGCCAGTTCTCTTGCTGCTTCTGCAAGCTCTTTTGTCTCGTTAAGAGACATATCTGAACTTCCCATTCCGATACTCAGGCTGACAGGAAAATCAACCTTCGCCTCAATCTGTCTCACCTCATCTAGAACTGAGAAATTATCTTCTCTAATTTGATCAGCCATACTACGGTCAGTCAGGATTACATAAGATTCTTCCTCCGAACTTAGAATCGGAGCATTATACTCGTCTGCCCATTTACGGACAATTCTGTCGACTTCTGTTGGAACAGCTCTCTTGCTGTCAGAAGTAACACTTGAAATCAGCTCATCATAGTTGTCAATCGAAACCATGATAACAGTTGCCTTGCTCTTCTCGTATCTTCTGCTGATATCGACACGCTCGGTTATATCATCAAAGAAAACAACTGCATCTTCGTCATCTTTGATAGTTCCGATTGTCTTTACAGCAAAAGTCTTTTCGTTACGAATAATGCTTGTCTCTTCCTCTGTGTTCTCAAGCTCGGCTCTCTTGACGCCTGTCAGTGTGAAAAAATTCGCACCCTCAATATAGTCATAAAGAATGACTTCACTCATAAGGCTGTTGGCAGCGCGTATTATATCATCCGTTCCGACAACACATGCCGGGAAAGGGAACTGATTTATGAATTCTTTTGTTTCAGCTTGCATCATTGTTTACCTCAGTGTCGGTCTAAAAGCCCTCTCTGATTGCGTCTATAAGTCTGTTTAATTCCTCGAGGCTGTAGTACTCCAGCTCGATCTTTCCAACTTTTCCGTCTCCGGTGATGTTAACCTTTGTGCCTGTTATTGTTCTGAGTTCGCTTTCCACAGCAAGAATTTCTGCTGACTTGCCGTCCTTCTTCTTGCGCTTTGTTCGACCAGGCTTGGCATCATCTTTTATTTTCTCGGCCAGCTTCTCTGTTGCTCTTACAGAGAGCCCTTCCTTTATTATCTTTTCAGCAATCTCAATCTGCTTTGCCTCATCACCTATATTGATGATTGTTCTTCCGTGCGCCGCAGAAAGCTTTCCCTCACTTACATACTGCTGTACCTTTTCCGGCAGCTTGAGCA
>JAZUII010000003.1:0-35362 GCA_045642105.1 Anaerovoracaceae bacterium
TCATGCCACAGACCAAGGAGCACTTTGAGATCCTGCAGTCGCTTGGAATAGATGACGGTATTATCGCTGTTACCAAGACTGATATGGTTGACGAGGAGTGGCTAGAGATGCTGCTCGAGGAGGTTGAGGGATACTTCGAGGGTTCTTTCCTTGAGGGCAAACCAATCATTCCTGTAAGTGCGAAGACCGGCGACAATATCGATGTTCTCAAGGCGGAGATCATAAAGAAGTGTGACAGGGAGAACAAGCGTCGCGAGGATAAGGAACTCTTCCGACTGCCAATCGACAGAGTTTTTACCATGCAGGGCTTCGGCACTGTAGTGACAGGAACTCTTATCGAGGGAACCTGCAGCGTAGGTGATGAGGTTGTAATCGAGCCTAAGGGTGTCAGGGCAAAGGTGCGCGGCATCCAGACCTACGGCAAGGAGACTGAGTCGGCTATCGCGGGTCAGAGAACCGCTATCAACCTGTCAGGCGTCAAGAGGGAAGATGTTGACAGAGGTGACGTGCTTGCGGCACAGGGCGCAGTTGCATCAACCAATATGATTGATGTATCTCTTAGAGTTTTCAATTCGAGCGACAAACTTGTGCTCAACAACAGCCGTGTTCATCTTTATGCAGGAAGCAAGGAGGCTCTCTGCAAGGTTATCCTTCTCGATAGAGATGCATTGAGTGCAGGGGAGACCTGCTATGCACAGCTCAGGCTCGAGGAACCTATGGCACTCAACCGGGGTGACAGATTCATCATCAGATTCTATTCTCCTATTATAACAATAGGAGGTGGTCAGGTTCTTGACTCAATGCCTGACAAGCATAAGAGAAATAAAGAAGCGGTTCTGAGCTCACTCAGCGTCCTCGAGAACGGCAGCATGTCTGAAATCGTAGAGCAGAAATGCTCGCAGAGAGCATTCCCGACAACAGATGAGCTTGCACTTGAGCTCGGTATTCTCCGCACGGAGGCGGAGTCTCTGGTAAAAGAACAGGTCGCTTCAGGCAGTCTTGTAATGCTGAGTGAGGGTTCGGTTCTCAGCACGACAAAGCTTGAGAGACTTAAAGGAAATGTTGAGTATATTATCAACGCTTATCATGAGAGCAATCCGCTGGCAGACGGAATTCCAAAGCAGGAGCTTCTCAGCAAGCTCAAGGAAAGCTATCATATAGAGGATGAAAAACTTCTGGCTGCGCTTGTAAGCTGTCTCGTGGATGTCGGCCTTATTGCAGACCGCGGCAAGTCGATTGCTCTTGCAGGATTTGAGGTTCAGCATACAAAAGAGCATGAGGAGCTGAAGGCTAGGCTTGCTGATATGTACCGCAGTGCAGACATAGAAATAGTCAAAAATGATGAGGCATATGCACTCGGAGACAGAAATACTGTGGCAGCAATGCTTGTAGAACTTGCAGAAGAGGGTATAATCAGAAAGATGGATGCTGCATATTACATTTCTGTAGAGGGATGGAACAGGGCCGTAAATGCGGCGATTTCATTCGGCACGGATTTTACACTTGCAGAGTACAGAGATAAGCTCGGAACAACACGAAAGTACGCAGAGCTTCTGCTTGCGGCACTTGACAGAGCAGGCGTAACCCGATTTAACGGTAAAACCAGAACTGCGCTTATCGCAAGGTAACAGGGAGGCGAAGATGAAGACAATTAAGAAACTGGTTTTCGCAGTTCTCACTGCGACTATGCTGCTGTCACTTGCAGCCTGCGGCGAAGACACAGCTTCATCACAGCTCAAGAAAGACATCAGCGATTTCAAGAAGGCGGATATCGCCGGAACGCTGATTGATGAGAGCTCGCTCAGTGATGAGAACAAAGCGGCTTACAAGGATTTCATCAAAATGACTCAGGACTTCGATTATACTATCAGCGACGAGAAGATTTCTGAGGATGGAAACAGTGCGACTGTTAAGCTGGAAATCACATCATACGATTTCGGTACTGCATACCTTGACGCATGGGATGCTGTTATCGCAAGCAAGAAAAAACTCAGCGAGGAGAATGAATTTTACACTGTATTCTTCGAGCAAGTGGAAGCGCTTGAAGATATGGACTATGTATCCGATGTGACAATAAAATGCACTAAGGGAGACGATGGCAAGTGGACTACAGACCTGGCGTCGAACAGTGATTTCCGCAATGCGATTATGGGAGATATGATAAATATTGTAAAAGAGCTTGCTAATCTGTAGGCTCCGAAACATTGAATAAATGGAGGATTCGAAATGACAGAACAGAATTGTACACACGATTGTTCAACTTGCGGTGCTGACTGCTCATCAAGAGACAACGGCATTCAGATGGCACAGCTGAACGCTTTCAGCAATGTAAAGAAGGTTATCGCTGTTGTCAGCGGTAAGGGCGGTGTAGGAAAGTCAATGGTTACAGCGCTTTCTGCAATCGCTGCAAATAGAAACGGCATGAAGGTCGGCATCATGGATGCGGATATCACAGGACCTTCAATTCCTAAAATGTTTGGCGTTCACACAAACTG
The DNA here is from genome assembly GCA_045642105.1 of Anaerovoracaceae bacterium. Lineage (GTDB taxonomy): Bacteria > Bacillota > Clostridia > Peptostreptococcales > Anaerovoracaceae > Crickella. The sequence continues at coordinate 2,496 of JAZUII010000003.1, forward strand.
TGAGGCTAACGAGATGGGACTTCTTCCTGCAGAGACACCTACAGGTATGAAGATTATGTCAATCAATCTTCTTACAGATAACGAGACTGATCCTGTAATCTGGAGAGGCCCGGTTATCGGAGGCATCGTTCAGCAGTTCTGGACAGATGTTGCGTGGGGAGACCTCGATGTACTCTTCATCGATATGCCACCTGGAACAGGCGACGTTCCACTGACAGTATTCCAGTCGCTTCCAATTGACGGAATCATCGTTGTTACATCACCTCAGGAACTCGTATCAATGATCGTTGCAAAGGCTGTTAACATGGCTAAGCTGATGAACATTCCGGTACTCGGACTTGTTGAGAACATGAGCTACTATGAGTGCCCTGACTGTGGCAAGAAGATTGAGATCTTCGGTGAGTCAAAGGCTGAAGAGGTTGCTGCAGAGCACGGAATCAAGCTTATCGAGAAGCTTCCAATCAATCCTGAGCTCGCTGCACAGGGTGACAAGGGTAAGATTGAGTTCAACTTCGGAACTGAGATGGAATCAGTTCTTGACGTACTTGCAGAGCTCGGACTTGAGAAATAGAAACGGACAGATTCCCTTTTTGGAATAATGCTGTGCTCGATAGCGGAGCTGTCGCACTAACGAAATCGATCGTTAGAAGCGATAGCTCTTTTCATTTTCTCTTGTAAAGCTGGCAACGGTGTTTAGTTCACTCACAAAACCTGCGCTCCTAACAATATTTATTTGTTAGTGCTAAGATCAAGAGTTGCTTTTGGCTTTGGCTTTCATTAAATTGCAGAAAAATTGAAGTTTGACAATATAAAACTATTGACTTAATAATACTAAACTATATAATAAGTAAGGCGTTTCAGTTTAGAATTACTAAACTGAAAATTTAGAATTATAACGCCAGATAAAAAGGATTAATTATGGATATAGGCGAACGAATAAAAGAGCTTAGAATTGAGAGAGGACTTACCCAGGAGGAACTTGGAGATAGGGCCGAGCTGTCAAAGGGTTTCATTTCTCAGGTGGAAAGAAATCTTACATCGCCGTCGATAGCGACGCTTGAGGATATTATTCTCGCACTCGGAACCGACTTCAGCACATTCTTCTCTGAAGAGGAGAAGCCGCAGCTTGTTTTTACCGAGGAAGACTATTACGAGAAGAAGGACTGCGACAGAGGATACACCATCGAGTGGATAGTGCCTAATGCACAGAAGAACGAGATGGAACCGATCAGGGTAAAGCTCGAGGCGGGCGGCAGTACAATGCCAGATAATCCGCATGAGGGAGAAGAGTTCGGATACGTGATATCCGGCAGAGTAGTCGTTCAAATAGGAAACGACAAGTATACAGTAAGAAAAGGGGAGACATTCTATATTCATCCCGACAAGAATCACTATATCAGCTCGGACAGGGGAGCAGAGTTAATCTGGGTCAGCTCACCGCCAAGCTTCTAAGAATCGAAAAGAAGGAGACGTAAATGGCAGAACTTATCAGACTGGAGAATATCAGCAAAAGCTTTGGCGATAACGAAGTTCTTGATGAACTCAATCTCACGGTAAACGAGAATGAGTTTGTAACCTTACTCGGACCATCCGGATGCGGCAAGACTACAACGCTCAGAATTATCGGCGGATTTGAGAAGCCTGACATAGGAAGAGTTTTCTTTGACGGAAAGGACATTACGGCCCTGCCTCCTAATCAGAGACACCTCAATACCGTGTTCCAGAACTATGCGCTTTTCCCTCATATGAATGTGGGTGAGAACATCGCTTTCGGATTAAAGGTAAGCGGTAAAAGCGATCAGTATATCAAAGACAAGGTGAAGTATGCGCTTAATCTTGTTAACCTCAAGGGCTTTGAGTCGCGTGCAATCAACGAGCTTTCCGGAGGACAGCAGCAGAGAATCGCCATGGCAAGAGCTATCGTCAACGAGCCGAGACTTCTGCTTCTCGATGAACCTCTTGGTGCGCTGGATCTCAAGCTGAGACAGGAAATGCAGTACGAGCTCGTAAGACTTAAGAAGGAGCTTGGAATTACTTTCATATACGTTACTCACGACCAGGAAGAGGCACTGACAATGTCCGACAAAGTTGTCGTAATGAACGACGGATACATTCAGCAGGAAGGCACACCGGAGCAGATTTACAACGAGCCGGAGAACGCTTTTGTAGCTGACTTCATCGGAGACAGCAATATCGTTAGCGGCAGAATGGTTAGAGACAATCTGGTTGAGATCAAGGGTATCGAGTTCCCTTGTATCGATGGCGCAAAGGACGGCTTTATGCCGGGTCAGCCTGTCGATGTTGTAATCAGACCGGAGGATATAGAAATCCGTCCTTACGGAGAAGGCCTTTTTAACGGCGAGATTATCAGCAAGATTTTTATCGGAGTTCACTATGAGATGCTTGTAAAGGGCGAGATAAGTGACTTCGAATGGCTGCTTCAGAACTACGACGAGCATAGCGTGGGAAGCAAAATAGGAATGTACGTTAGACCTGAGAATATTCAGATTATGAAGAAGCCTGAGTTTGATGACGAGAAGGCTATGGAGCTCGATATATAATGACAATTGCAAACAAACGCTGGTCAACACCGTTCATAATATGGATCGCAATCGGAACAGTGATTCCTATCCTTTCGATTGTCTATTACGGATTCACAAGTAAGGATGGCGGTGTTACCTTTGAGAATATCACGGCTGTGCTCTCGTATGACAATCTGCAGGCACTTGGCCTTTCACTTGGACTGTCCCTTCTTTCAACAGTCATCTGCCTCATCATTGCTTATCCTATGGCAATGATTCTAAAGGGAAGCAAATATGGCAAGCAGGGTTTTATGATTTTCGTATTTATTCTTCCTATGTGGATGAATTTCCTGCTCCGAACAATGGCATGGCAGGTGCTGCTCGAAAGAAACGGCGTAATTAACAGCATCCTCGCAACAATCGGCCTTCCAAGACAGGAGATAATGAACACACCGGGAGCAATCATACTCGGAATGGTATATGACTTCCTGCCGTTCATGATTCTTCCTATATATAATGCGGTAAGCAAGATTGACAATCATCTGATAGAGGCTGCCTACGACCTCGGTGCGAGCAAGCTTGGTGTATATACCAGAGTAATTCTTCCACTCACGGTTCCGGGAATTGTGAGCGGCATCACGATGGTATTCATCCCTGCACTTACAACCTTTGCTATTTCAAATATGCTCGGTGGCGGTAAAATCAACCTCATCGGCAATATCATAGAGCAGGAGTTCACGGTCAATGCGAACTGGTATCTCGGATCGGGACTTTCTCTTGTAATGATGATATTCATCATTATCAGTATGCTTCTGCTCAACAAATTTGATAAGACAGGAGGGGCAAGCTTAATCTAATGAAGAAGACAATAAGCACAATATATGTAATCATAGTAATGCTGTTCCTGTATCTGCCTATTATGGCACTTATCGTTCTGTCCTTTAATGACGCCAAATCAATGTCGGTATGGACAGGCTTCTCGCTTCACTGGTATCAGGAGCTTTTCAACAGCAGACTCATAATGTATGCGGTTGTAAACACCTTCTCAATTGCGATATTTGCATCAATTATTGCGACGGTGATAGGTACAACAGCAGTTATCGGACTGAGTTCGATGAGACCGAAGACTCAGAATGTGATTCTTGGATTCAACAATATTCCTATGCTAAATGCGGACATAGTAACAGGAATATCGCTCATGCTTTTCTTCCTGATTCTCCACATACCGCAGGGATATATGACAATACTTTTCGCACATATCACATTTTCGATTCCGTATGTTGTACTCTCGGTAAGACCGAGAATGAACAGGAAGACAGACCGTCTCTATGAGGCGGCACTCGACCTCGGCGCAAGCAAAAGATATGCTTTTCGCAGAATCGTGCTGCCTGAGCTGAAGCCGGGTATTCTATCGGGTTTCCTGCTGGCATTCACAATGTCGGTTGATGATTTCATCATCACATATTTCACCAGAGGTGCCGGCATCAACACAATATCGACTGTCATATACAGCCAGGTGAAGATCGGCATCAGACCTTCGCTTTTCGCGCTGTCAACACTGATATTTGTTGTTGCATTTGCAGCCCTTCTCGTAGTTAATCTCAAGGGCAATAAGGAAGAAGAGGAGGCAGCATAGTGAAAAGAAGATTTTTAAGCTTCGCGATTGCAGGCGTGCTTGCGCTTGCGGCGGCATTTACTTTTACCTCATGCAGAAGCGGAGTGAACGGCGAGATATATATCTACTGCTATGGTGACTACTATGACCAGGAGATTATCGAGCAGTTCGAGGAGGAGACCGGCATCGGTGTAATACAGGATACCTACGATACTGCAGAGGAGCTTTATACAGTTCTCTCTAACGGTGCTACATCCTATGTCTGCATCTGCACATCAGACTATATGATAGGCAAGATGATTGATGAGGATATGCTGTCTGAAATCGACTTCGACAATGTTCCTGCAATAAAGAATATCGACGAGAAGTACATGGAGAAGTCCGAGGTTTTCGATCCGGGCAACAAGTACAGCGTTCCTTATCAGGTGGGATACGCCGGCATTGCATATAATAAGAAGCTGGTAGGAGATGTGAAAATCGATTCCTGGGACGATCTCTGGAATCCGAAGTTCGCCAATAATATTGTAATGCCTGACAGCGTCAGAGAGTTAATGATGATCGGGCTTATGAAGAACGGATATGACCTCAATTCAACCAATGAGGCTGAACTTGCCAAGGCGGCAGAGGATTTGATTAAACAGAAACCTCTCGTATATAAATATGCGAATGATGCGGCAAGAGAACTGCTTGCAGATAATTCAGCGGCTATCGGAGTTGTGTGGAATGGAGAGTACAGCTACATAACCGATCTGAATGAAGATGTAGATGTTATCCTTCCAAAGGAAGGAACCGAATTCTTTATTGATTCATGGGTAATTCCTAAGAATGTGGCAAATAAAGAGGGCGCTGAAGCGTGGATTAACTTCCTTTGCAAGAAGGGTGTAGCTGCGACCAACTTCGACTACCTCTACTACACAACACCTAACAAGGCGTGCCTGCCGCTTATCGATCAGGAAGCACTCGCAGATCCTGCGATTTTCCCAAGTGATGAAGATCTGGAAAGATGCGAGTCGTTGAAGACTCTCGGCACTGATGATATGGCAATCTACAGCAAATACTGGAAGAAGATTAAAGCCGAATAGAATCAGCGAAGGGGCTGTCGCACTAACAAAATCACTTGTTAGGAGCGACAGCTCTGTTTAATTTCCACTCGTACCTACAGATAATAGTAGGCGTTGTGGCACAGCTGCATTTCTAATTCATATAGTCACAAGGTTGTGGCTATATGAATTTTTTTATGTAAAAAACTGCAAACTTGATAGGTATCTGTGGCGAATATGAAGGCTGCAGCTTGTATGCCGCAAATCTCAGGGGTGTAAAAATGAAACTGGACAAACTATGTGCCAGCTACCTGATGAAAGCTCTATATGCCACATTTTTGCAGATTAATTTAAGATTTTTCGCAAATAGCCACAAATACCTATTTTCTTATATTCTGCACCACACACTTCACCCAGTGATAGCACGCAATATAAATATCCTCCTTACTGGTTTCCAATAAAGAGGGCCTGTATCAAAGTGCGATAGCCTTTTTTGCAAAAATGTTGACATATTGAAAAGGTGCGAGTATATTATGTATTGTAATTAGCACTCCACGAGATTGAGTGCTAACAAAATGAAAGGAGGCAGCCATGGATTTAACCGAGAGACAATTGCAGATTCTTCAGGCGGTAATCAATGACTATGTACAGAATGCCGAGCCGGTTGGCTCAAGATCAATCTCAAAGAAATACGGCCTTGGCGTAAGCCCTGCGACTATCAGAAATGAGATGGCGGACCTTGAAGAGATGGGTTATCTTACACATCCTCATACATCCGCAGGAAGAATTCCTTCAGATAAGGCTTACAGACTGTATGTCAACAATCTGATGGAGAAGAAGAGTCTGACAACACAGGAGAAGCGTGCTATCAGGAACAAGCTTCAGGCAGACAGGGACGAGTTCAATGCAACCATCAGACATGCAGCTGAGCTTCTGTCGGAGATCACACATCTCGCATCCTTTGCGATGACACCTGTGAGCAACGAAGATACACTTAATTTTATCAAGCTTCTGCCCGCAGATGACAGAACGATAATAATGATGATAGTTGCTGACAGCGGAACTATCACTAATACAACACTGAGGGTCAATGCTCCTTATGACAATGAGACACTCGAGATTCTCAGTAAGACAATGACAGTTCACTATAAGGGAACAACAATCGATGAGGCGCTTAAGGCATCAATCATCGAGGATGTCGGAACAGATATTGAGGCAATGAACCTCCTGGCCGGCAACGTAATGCCAAGTTTTGTAAGAACTCTCGAGGACATGCTGAACGTCAACCTCTATACCGAAGGGCTGATGAATATCTTCAACATACCTGAGTATTCGAGCATAGACAAGGCGAGAGACTTCCTTGAACTTTTCAGCAGAAAGGAAGAGTTCACAAGGAATATGCTGAGCAGAGGAGACGGCATCATCGTAACAATCGGTGAAGAGAATATGGCCGACTCGATGAAGGACTGCTCACTGATTACAGCTTCCTACCATGTGGACGGCAAGCTGGTCGGAAAGATTGGAGTAATCGGACCTACAAGAATGAAATATGACGAGGTTACTTCAATAATGGAATATCTCACAAATAATCTCAGCGAATCATTCATGCTGAGTGAAGGAAAGGATAATAAGTAAATGACAGAAGAGAAGAAGACCGCAGAATTTGAGGAAGAGGTCAGAGAAGAGACTGAAGCCGCAGAAGAAGTGATCGAGGGAGCTGAGGCTGCAGAAGAGAAAGCTGAAGAGACAGAGAAGCCTGCAGAGGAAGCTGATGCTGCTGCCGAAGAGGAGAAAGATACAGAGCGTTATATGAGACTCATGGCCGAGTTCCAGAATTTCAAGAAGCGCTCAGCAAAAGAGAAGAGCGACATTCACGCTTATGCCAATGAGAAGATTGTGTCAGAGCTTCTGCCTGTACTTGACAACTTTGAGAGAGCACTTAGCATGGATGCATCTAATGACCCTGAGGGATACGCTAAAGGAATGAGCCTGATTTTCGAGCAGATGAGAACAGCTCTTGAGAAAGCGGGTCTTGCAGAGGTTGAGGCCCTTGGAGAAGAGTTTGATCCTACTAAGCACAATGCTGTTATGACTGAAGCGAGCGAAGAGTTCGAATCCGGTAAGGTCAGCAAGGTGCTGCAGAAGGGATATTCACTCAACAAGAAGGTAATCAGACCGACAATGGTTGCTGTTGCTGAATAAATCAGTTAATACAAATATTTCATATACAGGCCGGATGGTTCCGGCGAACAAAGAAGTTAAATAATCCACAGTTAATCAGGAGGAAATAAAAATGAGCAAGATGATCGGAATTGACCTTGGTACAACTAACAGCTGCGTATCAGTAATTGAGGGCGGCGAGCCAGTAGTAATCGCTAACGCTGAGGGTGCAAGAACTACACCATCAGTAGTAGCATTCACAAAGAACGGTGAGAGACTTGTCGGCGAGACAGCTAAGAGACAGGCTATCACTAACCCTGACAGAACAATCGCATCAATTAAGAGACACATGGGTGAGAACTACACTGTAGAGGTGGACGGAAAGAAGTACACACCACAGGATATCTCAGCTATGATCCTTTCAAAGCTTAAGGCTGATGCTGAGGCTTATCTCGGCGAGAAGGTTACAGAGGCTGTTATCACAGTTCCTGCTTACTTCTCAGATGCACAGAAGCAGGCTACAAAGGATGCCGGAAAGATTGCAGGTCTTGATGTAAAGAGAATCATCAACGAGCCTACAGCAGCTTCACTGGCATACGGAATTGATAAGGCGGACAATGAGCAGAAGATTCTCGTATACGACCTCGGCGGCGGTACATTCGATGTACCAATCCTCGAGCTCGGCGGCGGAGTAATCGAAGTACTCGCAACTAACGGTGACACACACCTCGGAGGAGATGACTTTGATAACGCTGTAATGAACTTCCTTGCAGAGAGCTTCCAGAAGGAGCACGGTGTAGACCTCAGAGCTGACAAGATGGCTCTTCAGAGACTTAAGGAAGCAGCGGAGAAGGCTAAGAAGGAGCTTTCATCAGCACAGACAACAAAGATTAATCTCCCATTCATCACAGTAACTGCTGAGGGTCCTCTCCACATGGATATGGATCTTACAAGAGCAAGATTTGACCAGCTCACAGCAGACCTCGTTGAGAGATCAATCGAGCCAATGAACAAGGCTATGAAGGATGCAGGCGTTACAGCTGCTGACCTTGCAAAGGTTATCCTCGTAGGTGGTTCAACAAGAATTCCTGCAGTACAGGCTGCAGTTCAGAGAGTAACAGGCAAGGAGCCATTCAAGGGAATCAACCCGGACGAGTGCGTAGCTGTAGGTGCTGCTATCCAGGCAGGAATCCTCACAGATCCAAGCTCATCAGATCTGCTTCTCCTCGATGTAACTCCACTTTCACTCTCGATCGAGACGCTCGGCGGAGTAGCTACTAAGCTCATCGAGAGAAACACAACAATCCCTACAAAGAAGAGCCAGATTTTCTCAACAGCTGCAGACAATCAGACAGCTGTAGACATCCACGTAATGCAGGGTGAGCGAGAGATGGCAGCAGGAAATATCACACTCGGAAGATTCCAGCTCACAGGAATTGCTCCAGCTCCACGTGGAATTCCTCAGATTGAGGTAAGCTTCGACATCGATGCTAACGGTATCGTAAATGTAAGCGCTAAGGACCTCGGAACAGGTAAGGAGCAGAAGATTACAATCACATCTTCAACAAAGCTCTCAGAGGACGAGATCAACGCTAAGATCAAGGAAGCTGAGCAGTATGCTGAGGAAGATAAGAAGCGCAAGGAAGAGGTTGAGACAAAGAACCAGGCTGAGGCAATGATTTTCGAGACAGAGAAGCAGATGAAGGAGCTCGGAGACAAGGCAACAGCTGAGGAGCAGGCTGCAGTTGAGGCTGCAAAGAATGAACTTCAGGCAGCAATCGATGCTAACGATGTTGAGGCTATGAAGTCAAAGATTGAGGCTCTCACTAACGCATTCTACCCAATCTCAACAAGAATCTACCAAGAGGCTCAGGCTGCACAGCAGGCTGCTGGAGCACAGGCTGGTCCTGATATGAGCGGCTTCGGCGGAATGGGTGCAGATGCAGGTGCACAGGCTGGTCCACAGGGTGATGCATTCGAAGCAGATTATGAGGTAGTTGACGAGGATAAGTAATGGCTGACAAGAGAGATTTTTACGAGGTGCTCGGTCTTCAGAAGGGCGCCTCGGATGATGAAATCAAGAAGGCGTACCGAAAGATGGCCATGAAGTACCATCCGGACAGGAACCCTGACAATAAGGAAGCCGAAGAGAAGTTCAAAGAGGTTAACGAGGCTTATGAGATTCTCTCTGATCCTCAGAAGAAGGAGATGTATGACCGCTTCGGCCATGCAGGCGTAGATCCTAACCAGGGCTTCGGCGGTGCCGGCGGCGGTTTCGGAGGCTTTGGCGGAATGGGCGGCTTCGAGGATATCTTCGATATGTTCGGCGGCGCATTCGGTGGAGGCGGAAGACGCAGAAGAAACGGCCCTCAGAGAGGACGCGACCTTCAGAAGACAATAACAATTGATTTTACCGAGGCAATCTTCGGATGCAGCAAAGAGATTGAGCTTAACAAAAGTGTAAAGTGCAAGACCTGCAACGGAGAGGGCGCTGCGCCTGGAACAAGCAAGTCTACATGTTCACAGTGCGGAGGAAGCGGCCAGGTTTCACAGGTAAGCAACACACCTTTCGGACGTTTCCAGAACGTGACTACATGTCCTAAGTGCCAGGGCAAGGGAGTAACAATTGATACTCCATGTCCGGACTGTGGCGGTGCAGGTTCAACCCGCAAGAAGGTTAAGATCAAGGTTGACATTCCTGCAGGCGTAGATACTGACAGCATCATTACTCTGCGCGGTCAGGGCGAGCCGGGAACTAACGGCGGTCCTGAGGGAGATCTTTACATCATCACAAATGTCAGACCTCACAGCACATATAAGAGAAAGGGAGACAATCTCTATCTCGACCTGCCTATCACATATGACCAGGCGGTACTCGGTGCAAAGGTCAAGGTTCCGGGATTCGGCGAGACTTACAGCTACACAATTACACCTGGAACGCAGACAGGCTCTGAGTTCAGACTCAAGGGCAAGGGTGTAGCCAACCCAAGAACCGGACGTAAGGGTGACCTCTATGTAAAGGTTTATGTGGAGATTCCGACAAAGCTTTCATCCAAGGAGAAGAAGGCGGTAAAAGCCATGGCTGAGGCCATGGGAGAGTCGGCTCATCCAAAGAAGAACGCTTTCGACAAGCTGAAGTTCTAAGCGATAAGTAACAACAAAAGAACGAAAACACAGGCTGTACGCCTGTGTTTTTTTGTAGAAACCTTTACATAAATCTGATAAGAAATTGTCAATCCTGTTGACGCGAAAAAATACTGGTGTTATAATAATTACAGAACAGCGTTCCACTGAATAGAACAAACAAAATATTATACAATATATATTATGAAAGGAATTGAAGCTGGTTATGGAAAAAATCAAGTTAAATGTAGAACACTGCAAGGGCTGCTACCTGTGTGTTGCTAACTGCAAGCCTGGTGCGCTGAGTGTTTCTAACGAAGTAAATGCTAAGGGTTACCTTGTACCTCAGGTTGATCAGGACAAGTGCGTACAGTGCGGCTGCTGCTATACAATGTGCCCTGATTTAGTATTTGAAATTTTCTAGGCTGTTAAGGAGGGCAAGTTATTATGGAAAAAAGAATTATGAAGGGTAATGAGGCGATGGCAGAAGGCGCTATCAGAGGTGGCTGTAATTTCTTCGCAGGTTATCCTATCACTCCTCAGTCTGAGATTCTGGAGTGGATGTCATGGCGTCAGAAGGAAGTTGGTGGAGTATTCATCCAGGGAGCTTCCGAAATCGAATCAGTTAATATGACTTTTGCAGCACGCTGCCTTGGTGCACGTGCATTTACATCAACATCAGGCCCTGGATTCTCCCTGTATCAGGAAGGAATCGCTTACTGGGTATCAGCTGAAATCCCATGCGTTGTTGCATGTGTTCAGCGTTTCGGAATCGGTGACGGATTCATTTCAGCAGGTCAGGATAACTTCTGGCAGGCTGTTAAGTGCGGCGGAAACGGTGACTATCACCTGATTGTTCTTGCACCTAACTCAGTTCAGGAGAGCTGTGACATGGCTTATGAGTCATTTGAGCTCGCTGAGAAGTACAGACACCCGGTACTCCTCCTGTCAGATGGTACTATCGGACAGATGATGGAGCCTGTTGTACTGCCAGAGATGAAGAAGTACAGCATCGATGATCTTGACTGGACAGTAAGCGGCTGCAAGCCTGGTGCTCAGCATAAGGTTGCTACAGACGTAACATATTTCGAGCCGGTTACAGAGTGGAATCACAAGTACCTTGCAAAGATGAGAAAGATTGCTGAGAACGAGCAGCGTTGGGAGAGCTTCGAGGTTGAGGATGCTGACGTTGTACTTGTTGCATATGGTATCTCATCAAGAGTTGCACAGGAAGCAGTTACAAGAGCAAGAGCAGAGGGCTTCAAGCTTGGTCTTATCAGACCTATCACTCTCTGGCCATGGCCAACAAAGGCATTTGATGCAATCCCTGAAACATGTAAGGGCATCGTAACTGTTGAGGTTAACATGATGGGTCAGATGAGAGAGGAAGTAATCGTCAGAACAAAGGGCAAGTTCAAGACTTTCGCAATGACTGTTGACGAGCCTAGAATTCACACCGTAAATGAAGTTATTGAGTATGCTAAATCAGTATACGATGGAAGAGAAGAAGAGGAGGTATTCTAATGGTTCCTAAGAAAGCCCCTGCATTATTTTATGATGAAAGCAGATTCTGCGGTGGATGCGGACATGGTATCTTCAACAGAATTCTCGCAGAAGTACTTGAGGAGATGGATCTTGTAAGTGATACAATCATCTGCTCAGATATCGGATGTAACCACCAGTTCCAGTTCTGGATGAATGTTGATGCAATCGTTCCTCCACATGGAAAGATGGGTGCTGCGATCACAGCTATGAAGAGAGTACGTCCGGACAAGACAATCCTTACAATTGCCGGAGACGGTGGTGCATATGCTATCGGTATCGGAGAGACAACTTCAGCAGCTCTCAGAAATGAGAATGTTGTAATGTTCGTTATGAACAATACTCTGTTCGGTATGACAGGTGGACAGCTTGCACCTACAACAATGATCAACCAGAAGGTTGCATCAGCACCTCTTGGAAGAACTGTAGAGGACAACGGACTGAATACAGATGTATTCAAGCTCATGGGAGATATGGACATTGCATATCTTGCAAGAACATCTGTTACAAGCCCTGCAAATATCAACAAGACAAAGAAGGCCGTTCGCAAGGCTCTTGAGAAGCACCAGGAAGGAAAGGGATTCTGCCTCGTAGAGGTACTCGTTCCATGCCCAACTAACTGGCATATGACACCTCCTAAGGCAATGGAGTACATTGATGAGGTTGTTTCAAAGGTTTACGAACTTGGTGAGAAGATCGATAGATAGTGGAGGACTTAAGAATGGTTAAACGTATTATTTGCGTAGGACTCGGCGGACAGGGAGTCCTCACAGTTGGAAAGCTGCTTATGGAGGCAGCTGTAGACAAGAACCTCGAGTGCACATGGACATGTAAGTATGGAAATGAGATGCGTGGAGGTTACTCAGAGTGTAATGTTGTTATCAGTGATGAGAAAATCGCTTCACCTTACGCTGATCAGCCGGACATTGTTTTCCTCATGAAGAACGATGGCCCAGTTGTTGATGCTTCAATCGAGAGATATGAGGCTGCTATGCCGGCAGGTGCAACAATGATTACAAATAAGAACGCGCTCGATCAGGACAAGAAGCACAGAGATGACATCAAGCTTATCGAAATTGCAGGAACTGATATCGCTACAGAGCTCGGAAGAGGAAGCAATGCTAACCTCGTACTTCTTGGAAAGCTCGCATCAGATTGCGATCTCTTCACATATGAGGAGTTTGAGGCTTCAATGTGCAAGTATTTCGAGTCACACGGCAAGGGCAAGTTCAATGAAGGCAACAAGAAAATGCTTCAGGCAGGCAGAAATGCATAGCGCGTGAGCCATACATAGTAAAAAGGAAGCAGGTGTGTTTATGCACCTGCTTCCTTGTTTTTGCCGTATATTTCTTAAAGTCTAAAGGAAGACGTTCTCACTGATTTCTTTACTTATCAGCTTCAGTGTCTCAATCTTTTCCTCAAGGTCTTCATCTTTGATTCTTGCCAGCGGACCGGAAATGCTCAGAGCACCGATTGCGTGTCCGTCACTGCTCATTACAGGGACACCTACGCAGAATAGGCCTATCTCACGCTCCTCATCGTCAAAGGCATAGCCGAGATTTCTTATTGACTCAATCTCTTTAACCAGGCCCGCGTAGCTTGTAATCGTATTCTCTGTAAATTTCTGGAGTTTGGCTCCTTTGAATACTGTGAGGTCGATGTTATCGCAGAATGCCAGCAGACATTTGCCGAGAGAGGAGCAGTAACACTCGCTCTGCGCTGACAGACTGTGCGAAAGTCCGAGATTGTGTCGGCTCTCAACACCTGTTATAATGCGGCACTCGTAGATGCCGGAGATATCTTTACCGATAACAGCAAAGGATATTGTCTCTCTGTACTTGTCGCTGAGCTTCTGAAGGTATGGCTGAATGCTTTCAACTATTACATCATCGTGTTTTCTTGCGCCGTAGGCATAAAGTTTAGGTCCTATTGAATAGAGTTCAGTCACTTTATTCTGAATGACATAGCCTCTGTTCTCCAGAGTTGCCAATGTTCTGAAAACCGTGCTCTTATAGATGCCGAGATCTTTGCTGATCTGTGATATCGATGTATCGCGTCCGGCTTTGAAGAGATATTCAAGTACATCAATACTTCTATCTACAGAATTGATAATAATTGATTTTGCAGCGTCTGCGCCCTTTGTAGTTGTCATATTAGCTCCTGCGTTCCAGCCTTTTATCTGATAATAAACACCTATAAAAATTTTACTCTATATAACCCGTTAATGCTATGTATTTTTTTTGCGACACTCGTTAAATATGTGTCACGTGTATGCGATATGCGGAATATTTACGATAAAAAACCGTACATGACGGAATATCGCAAGGGTTTATGACATTCGCACAAATTAGCAAGCATAAATAGTGCAGAAATCATAATGAAAGCCCAAAAGCTTTATGATAGTATGGTAAAAGTCATTAAAATGTTTTTTATGACACTGTTTGTATACAGAATTTAATCAAAAGAAATGGAGAAATTCTAATGAAGAATTTAGTAAATGCATGGACTTCCAAGAGCCTGATAATCAGAATTCTTATTTTTCTGATTATTGGAGCTGCACTCGGCCTTCTTGTACCAAAGGCATCAGCTATTGCTATCTTAGGAAGCGTATTTGTCGGCGCACTTAAGGGTATAGCGCCAGTACTCGTATTTGTACTTGTTACAGCTGCTCTTTCAAAGGCTCATGTTGGTCTCGGTTCAAGATTCAAGACTGTAATCACACTTTATATGATGAGTACATTCCTTGCTGCTTTCGCTGCAGTAGTAATGAGCTTTATCTTCAAGGTAACTATGACACTTCCTGGAGCAGAGGGAATTGAGAACACACCTCCAAGCGGAATTTCTGAGGTCCTCACTAACCTTCTTACAAACATGGTTACTAACCCTATCGCATCCGGTGCTAACGCTAACTACATCGGAATACTGTTCTGGGCAGTCCTTCTCGGTCTCGCACTGAGAAAGTTCGCTAAGCCGGAGACAATCCAGGTTTTCGCTGACATTGCTGACGCAGTATCAACAATGGTTCGCTGGATTATCCAGTTTGCTCCTTTCGGAATCATGGGTCTCGTATTCGATGCAGTTTCAACAAGCGGTCTCGCAATCTTCAAGGAGTACGGAAAGGTTCTTGCACTCCTCGTAGGATGTATGCTTATCATTGCATTCGTTATCGATCCGCTGATTGCGTTCCTCTTCCTCAAGAAGAATCCATATCCACTGGTATTCAAGTGCCTCAAGGAGTCAGGACTCACAGCGTTCTTTACAAGATCATCAGCTGCTAATATTCCTGTTAATATGGATCTCTGCAAGAGACTCGGTCTCGATGAGGATTTCTACACAGTATCAATTCCTCTCGGAGCAACAATCAATATGGATGGTGCGGCTATCACTATCACAATAATGACTCTTGCAACTGCATATACAATGGGCATCAATGTTGACCTCCCAACAGCACTTATCCTCAGTGTTATCGCTACACTTGGTGCTTGCGGAGCTTCCGGTGTTGCAGGCGGATCACTCCTCCTCATCCCAATGGCATGTTCACTCTTTGGAATTCCAAATGACATCGCTATGCAGGCTGTTGCAGTTGGATTCATCATCGGAGTTGTTCAGGATTCACTTGAGACAGCTATCAACTCAGCAGGCGACGTTATGTTCGCAGCTACAGCTGAGTTCCACGACAGAATGAAGAAGGGCGAGAAAGTAGAGTTCTTCGAGAAATAGAAGCTGTTATATGCTATAAAATTAAGGCGCCCCGCACAGGGACGCCTTTTTGGTTGCTCGAAATGGCATCAGCAACTTGCAGAGTTTTTGTATGAAATGATAGAAATATAGCCGAGAACAGTAATCTTTTATATTTATCCGAGCGGATATGTATGCTACTATTTACCCAGTATCAATTGTTGCGTTTGCTTCCCTGATGGAACAATCACGGATAAGGTTTATACCTGGAAGATCAATCCTGCAGGAACTTCACTGACAAGTCTGTCGAAGGGCACAAAGTCATTCACGGCGAAGTGGAGCAAGAAAACAAAGCAGCTTACCGGATATCAGCTTCGTTACAGCACATCAAGCTCCATGTCGGGCGCAAAGACTGTTACTGTGACAAGTTACAAAACCACATCAAAGACTGTAAAGAGCCTGAAAGCGAAGAAGAAGTACTATGTTCAGGTAAGAACCTACAAGACTGTTAACGGCAGCAAGTATTATTCAAGCTGGAGCAGCAAGAAGGCTGTTACAACAAGATAAGCTTAGAAGTTAAGAATATCGCATAAAGAAATAACTGACCTCCGAACCCGACACGGGTGACAGGAGGTCAGTTTTTTCGTTGTTTTAGAAAGTGATATCCAGTTCTACAGGACAGTGGTCGCTGCCGTACACGTTGGTGAGGATTGCGGCATCGCTCATCTTCTCTGCCAGACGGTTGGAGATGATGAAGTAGTCGATTCTCCAGCCGGCGTTTCTCTCACGCGATTTCATTCGGTATGACCACCAGGAGTATACCTGCTCAGTATCCGGATAGAGATGTCTGAAAGTATCTGTGAAACCGGCGGCCAGAAGCTCTGTCATTGCGCCGCGCTCTTCATCTGAGAAACCTGCGTTGCCGCGGTTGGTTTTCGGATTCTTGAGGTCGATCTCGTTGTGGGCAACATTGAGGTCGCCGCAGTAGATGACCGGCTTGTGTGCGTCAAGTTCAACCATGTAATTGCGCATTGCTTCTTCGAACTCGAGTCTGTATTCAATTCGCTTTAGACCGTCCTGAGCATTAGGCACATAGCAGCAGATGAGGTAGTATTCAGGATACTCGAGGGTAATTACGCGGCCCTCATTATCGTGCTCGCCCTTGATGCCATAGGCGACCGAAAGCGGCTCGCCGAGAGTTTTGCGGGCGAAAATCGCTGTGCCTGAATAGCCCTTCTTCTCTGCATAGTTGTAGAATTCATAGTAATCATCCGGGTGGAAATTCGCCTGACCTGCCTGCATTTTTGTCTCTTGAAGGCAGAAGACGTCTGCATCAATCTCACGGAAAATCTCCTCAAATCCTTTATTCAGAACGGCGCGGAAGCCGTTGACGTTCCAGCTTACAAATTTCATATTGTTCTCCTCTTAGAAAATAAAATGCTTGATGACAAAGCCCGCCGATATGGTGTCCTTGTAGCGGCCTATGCCTCTTATTATCGCGTATGCCTGGCCGGGTGCGGTGTTATCTACATATGTCACTGTATAATCGCGGTTCTCCCTCAAAGTTCTCAGACCGTCTTTTATTTTGAACTTTGGCTCGATGCGGCGTCCCATATATCTGAAGCGTTGTCTTTTTAATTCGACATCGCAGTCTCCGATGGAGAAGCGCTCGTCTGCATCGGACGCATTTGACTCCCACACTCCGCTATAAGGCACATACCAGAAATCACGGTCCACATGGGTACTTTCTGTACCTTCGAGCTGGAGCGAATCTGTGCACTGCCAGAATCTGTAGTCGCCATCGAACTGTGCGTAGCTGTTGTACTGCGCTGTCCATACATTGGTCGTCTTCGAGAGAGCTGCTCCGTTCAGATAATGTGTGAGAAAATCATAGTTCGCATAAAGTCCGGAATCATAACCTGCATCTTCAACGGTTCCAGTCCATGCACGGACGATTTTACCAAGTCTCTTTCTGCCGAGTTCTCCGGAACTTATCGCCTGAGTCAATCTGCCATTGCCGGATCTTTCGTAATCCATGATTAGCGGCAGGTCAATCCGGTACGGCTCGACGAGCTCGAGGAGAGCGTTCGCCTCAGCCCTGGCTTCTTTTACCGTAGTTGCCTGCGAAAAATAATATACTCCGACCGCAAGACCGGCTCTTTTCGCCGCTGCTATATTCTCTTCAAAGCGTTCGTCCACGTGGAGATTGCCCTTGCCGGTGTCGCGAAAACCTGCTCTGATAAAAGCAAAGTCGATGCCGACTTTCTTAATCTCGCTCCAGTCGACACTTCCCTGTGCGTAGGAAACGTCGATGCCGTCGACAGGGATGCAGTTGTCAAAAACTGCCGCGTGGGTGTAGGCTCCTGAATCAATCTGCTCGGCAGGTCGCACCGCATACGCAACCAGAAGAATGATAACTGCCAAAGCACCCAAAGCGATTACAAGGGCTTTGCCTGGATTCTTCTTTATTCTCTCGACAAGCGCCTTTCTGAACTTCTTCCGGAGATTGCCCAGACGGTCTGCAATTGGGTTCTTGCCTTTGCGTTTTCTCGTTCTTGAGCTGCGGGTTCTCGCCATATATAATCCTTCCTGTGCACCGATAATGCACGGTTTAAGAACAAAATAATTTACCTCGTGATTATAACATATAATGCTTGATTTATATGTGAACTTCGAGTATAATTTCCGTTGCGAATTAATACATTTATATATGAAAGTGGGGTAAGAAATGGCAAATATTAAATCCGCGAAGAAGAGAATCAGTGTAATCGACAAGAAGACAGCTCGTAACATCAGAGTAAAGAACCACGTTAAGGAAGCTCAGAAGGCATTCCTCGCTGCAGTTCAGGCTGGTGACGTTGCTGAGGCTGAGAAGGCTTTCGTTCTCGTAGAGAAGAAGCTCATGCAGGCTGCTGCAAAGGGAACTTATCACAAGAACACAGCTTCAAGAACTGTTTCTCGTCTTGAGAAGAAGCTCAACGCTTTAAAGGCTGAGTAATCTCACCCGTCCCCACCCGCGTATCAGTTAAATACGCTAAGCACCGGAGTGTCTCCCGGTGCTTGTTTTTTTGTCACGGAGGTCCGGCGCTTTTGTTCAACCTTGTCAAAATGCTCCGTCCCCCTTATAATAATCTCATGTTAAATAATTTGAGAAAAACTTTAGAGGAAATAGGTTCAAGGGACCTTATTGAAGCAAGACTCCACCTGGAGGCTTTGGACTGCGATCCGGAGAAAGGGACCGCTGTTTTTGCGTTCAATCCAGAGAGATGGATGAGGAATGAATATGGAGGCGTTCAGGGCGGAATTATTGCGTGTGTTATGGATCTTGCGATGGCTCTGCCGCTCGGATGGGCATCAGATGCGATGATGGGAACTATTGAGATGTCGACTCAGTATCTTCTTCCTATGTTCGGAGATCAGTACGAGGTTCACACTGAGAATCTTCATGTAGGCAACAGGGTGTGTCAGGGCAGATGTACAATAATTGACATGAAGACGGGCAAGACGGTTGCAGCTTCACATGCTTCGTACAGTAAGGTCAATATGACACCGGACCAGCTGCTTAAATAAAGAAAGGCTATTGGATTATATGAGCTATCTTGACAATATCAGGAATTTTAGCATTATTGCGCATATCGACCACGGCAAGTCGACTCTTGCAGACAGACTGATCGAGAAGACAGGTCTTGTCGACAAGAGAGATATGAAGGAACAGTATCTCGATAATATGGACATCGAGAGAGAGCGTGGAATCACAATCAAGCTCCAGACAACAAGACTTGCTTATAAGGCACAGGACGGACAGGAGTACATCCTGAATCTCATAGACACACCGGGTCACGTAGACTTCAACTATGAGGTATCAAGATCACTCGCTGCCTGCGACGGTGCTGTTCTTGTCGTTGATGCAACACAGGGCGTTGAGGCGCAGACACTCGGAAATGTATACCTTGCACTCGATGAGGACCTCGA
The DNA here is from genome assembly GCA_045642105.1 of Anaerovoracaceae bacterium. Taxonomy (GTDB): domain Bacteria; phylum Bacillota; class Clostridia; order Peptostreptococcales; family Anaerovoracaceae; genus Crickella. The sequence goes on from JAZUII010000003.1 coordinate 22,148, forward strand.
GATTCTGCCTGTACTCAACAAAATGGACCTCGACAGCGCAAGACCTGACGAGGCTAAGGAAGAGATTGAAGAGATTATCGGAATTGATGCGGCGGATGCTCCACTCATCAGTGCCAAAACAGGAATGGGTATCGACGATATGCTGGAGAAACTCGTCGAGGTTATCCCGCCTCCACAGGGAGACCCTGAAGCGAAGCTGAAGGCTCTGATTTTTGACTCATACTACGACAGCTATAAAGGCGTAGTAATATATACTAGAATTTTCGACGGCAAGGTTAAGCGCGGTGACACTATTAAGATGATGAACACCGGCAAGAACTATGAGGTTACTGAGGTTGGATACTGCATTCCTAATATGCTTCCAAGCCCTGAACTCAAGGCCGGAGAGGTAGGCTATATCTGTGCGAGTATCAAGCAGGTTGCTGACGCGAGAGTCGGTGATACAATCACACTCGCAGCAGATCCGACAGAGGCTGCACTCAAGGGATATAAGAAGGCGCAGTCAATGGTGTACTGCGGAATTTTCCCTGCAGAGGGTGAGAAGTACGAGAACGTCAAGGATGCTCTCGAGAAGCTTCAGGTTAATGACGCGGCATTCAATTTCGAGCCTGAGAACTCAGCCGCTCTCGGCTACGGATACCGCTGCGGCTTCCTGGGTCTGCTTCATATGGATGTAATTACAGAGAGACTTTCAAGAGAGTTCGACCTCGATGTAATCACAACACTCCCAAGCGTAATCTACAAAGTAGTTCTCAAGGACGGCAGTGAGCTGATGATTCAGAATCCATCCAACCTGCCTGATCCTGCAGAGATTGCACACATCGAAGAGCCGATTGTAAAAGCAGATATCATGACTCCTAACGAGTATGTCGGAAGCATAATGTCACTCTGCCAGAACCGTCGCGGTAAAATGATTCACATGGAGTACCTCACCAAGACCAGAGTTCAGCTCCACTACGAGCTCCCTCTGAACGAGGTAATCTACGACTTCTTTGATGCCCTCAAATCACGTACCAAAGGCTACGCTTCACTGGACTACGAGTTCCTGAGATACGAGCAGGCCAAGCTCGTTAAGCTGGATATTCTCCTTAACCGCGAGCTGATTGATGCTCTCAGCACAATCGTTCCTGAGGAGAGCGCGTATGCCAAGGGACGCGGCATCTGTGCAAAGCTAAAAGAAATCATTCCTATGCATCAGTTCGAGGTTCCTGTTCAGGCGGCAATCGGTCAGAAGATTATCGCTCGTGAGACAATCCGTGCATACCGCAAGGATGTACTTGCCAAGTGCTACGGTGGAGACGTCTCCCGTAAAAAGAAACTCCTCGAGAAGCAGAAGAAAGGAAAGAAGCGTATGCGTCAGTTCGGTACAGTAGAGGTACCGCAGGAGGCATTCACAGAAGTACTGAAGCTCGACGATGGCAAATAATAGAATTACAAAGAAACCCGGAATATACATTCACATTCCTTTCTGTATCAGAAAGTGTAATTACTGTGCCTTCCTCAGCCTGCCGGCTGGGGAGGAGGCTCGTGAGTGTTATGTCCGGGCTTTGTTAAAAGAAATTAAATTAAGGGCGGAAGTCTGCAGCGGCATGGTTTTCGACACTGTGTACTTTGGCGGTGGTACCCCGACGTTGCTTACAAATGAACAGCTCGGCAGGGTGCTGGCAGCACTTAGAGCAAACTATCAGATTGACGATAATGCTGAGATTACACTTGAGGCTAATCCGGGAACTCTGGGAGACGGCGGCCGTCTGGCTGAGCTTCGGGAATTCGGTTTTAACCGTCTGAGTATGGGCGTACAGTCTATGGATGATGACAGGCTCCGGATGCTGGGCCGAATCCACGACAGCGGAGCTGTCATGCGCGACTTTGTCGCTGCGCGGAACGCGGGATTCGGCAACATCAATCTGGATATTATTTTCTCGGTGCCGTGGGAGAGCGTTGAAGACGCTCTCGGCGATATTCGGGCTGTTGCGACTATGAAGCCCGAGCACATTTCCTTCTACAGTCTGCAGCTTGAGGAGGGCACGCCTTTCTTCGAAATGTGGGAGAGGAAGGAATTTGAAGAAGTCTCTGACGAGGATGACAGATTCACTTATCACAGGGGCGCGGCAATGCTCCAAAACTTTGGATATGAACACTATGAGATATCGAATTTTGCAAAACCGGGGTTCGAGTCGAGGCACAATTCCAAATACTGGAATTCGGCAGACTATCTCGGACTTGGGCTTGGTGCAAGCGGCTATCTGACCGGCGCTGACGATGTGCGTGTCAGATACAGCAATTCAGCAGACCTGCAGGAGTACTGTGACCTTGCAGAGAGCGGCGAACTGCCGCTCGGCGAAAGCCATCGCAACACACCGCACGACGATATAAGCGAAGCTGTTTTTACCGGACTGCGAAGGAAAGAGGGCATTCGATATGCAGACTTCTTCGACGGAACGGAAGCGGCTTTTCGCGAATACTACAGGGAGGAACTTGCGGAGGCTCAGGAATTTGTGGACGGAGGCTTCCTGATTATCGATGACGAGGGACTTCGCCTGACAGAGGCAGGCGTTGATATAAGCAACAGAATTATGGCACTTTTCGTGTAAAGAGGTGACGATATGAACGAAATGTATGTTATGGCGCTGGACCAGGGAACTACCAGCTCAAGAACCATTATCTACGACAGAAACGGCAATGTGGTCAGTGTGGCTCAGCAGGAGTTCACGCAGATTTTCCCGCATGAGGGATGGGTTGAGCACGATGCGATGGAGATATGGTCGACTCAGATGGGAACTGCTCAGCAGGCTCTCCTCCAGGCGAATCTGACTTACCGCAATATCGCTGCTATTGGTATCACCAACCAGCGTGAGACTACTGTTGTATGGGACAAGGCGACCGGCGAGCCTGTCTACAATGCTATCGTATGGCAGTGTAGACGTACTGCTGATTACGCGGATGCTCTCAAACCTCACGAAGCTATGATTCGCGAGAAAACCGGTCTGGTTGCGGATCCGTATTTCAGCGGAACCAAGCTGGCATGGATTCTCGACAATGTTCCGGGTGCAAGGGAGCGTGCTGAGAGAGGCGAGCTTCTTTTCGGCACCATTGAGTGCTGGCTGATCTGGAAAATGACCGGCGGCAAGGCTCATGTTTCGGATTATTCGAATGCGTGCAGAACTATGCTTTTCAATATCAATACTCTTGAGTGGGACGATGAGCTGCTCAAGCTGCTCAATATTCCTCGCTGCATGCTGCCAGAGGCAGTGGAGTCATCTGCATACTATGGCGAGACAATCAATGAGCTTTTCGGCGGTCCGATTCCTATCACAGGAGCTGCCGGCGACCAGCAGGCTGCGCTTTTCGGAGAGTGCTGCTTCGAAGAGGGAGAGGTCAAAAGCACTTACGGCACAGGTAATTTCCTCCTGCTCAATACGGGAGATAAGCCTGTATATTCCGGCAACGGCCTTCTCACAACTATAGCCTGGGGTCTTAACGGCCAGGTAAAATACGCCCTCGAGGGCTCGGTTTTCATCTGTGGTGCTGCTATACAGTGGCTGCGCGATGAGCTCGGATTAATGGAGAAGTCATCGGAGTCTGAGGCTATGGCTGCGTCTGTAGAGAATTCTGATGGGGTATATATTGTGCCGGCTTTTACCGGGCTTGGTGCTCCTTACTGGGAGCCTAATGCTCGCGGTGCCATCTACGGTCTGACTCGCGGAACAAACAGCAATCACCTTGCGAGAGCTGTGCTTGAGTCTCTTGCTTATCAGAATGAGGATCTTCTTGCTGCTATGGAGGCGGATATCGGGCACAAAATCGATGTTCTCAAGGTTGACGGCGGTGCTGCTCTCAACAATCTGCTTATGCAGATTCAGGCTGATATTTCTGATGTTGAAATCAGCAGAGCAAGCTCTATTGAGTCGACTTCTCTCGGAGCTGCCTATCTGGCAGGTCTTCAGGTTGGCTACTATGAGTCTCTCGATGACATCGTCAACTGCAAGTCGATTGACCGTGTGTTCAGACCTTCGATAACTGCTGAAGAACGTGATGCGGCTCTTGCCGGCTGGCATAAGGCTGTCAGGGCTACTATTGCGTACTGCGGAGCTGAATAAAGGATATGTAATCTGCAGCAGCACCTCGAAGTGGTTCGGGTGCTGCTGCAGATTATTCTGTTATTTCAAATATTTGAAAAATTTTTGAAAAATCACTTTACAAACGGCACATATTACTCTATAATATCGATTGTTGACACCAAAAAATATGGCGCATTGGTCAAGAGGTTAAGACGCAGCCCTCTCACGGCTGAATCTCGGGTTCGATTCCCGGATGCGCTACCAGACAGAAGCGGATGGTTAAGCCATCCGCTTTTTTACTTGCCCGTTATTCGAAACGGGCTTTCAGCATTCTGCGAACTGTGAGCGCATCCAGATTGCCGTTGATATCGTTGACGAAGATGAGCAGATTATCTCCCTGGACGTAGCCGGATGCATAATACTGCATGTATTTTTGCCAGTTAGCCTCTGAGTATGTCGGGTTTGCGAGCATACCGAGCATTTCGATGATAATTTCCCTATCTTCGCCTGGATGATAAGCAACGAAATCCGGACGATACAATCTGCCTCCAACTTCATAAGGCGGCTCATACACAAATGCTATACCTAGACTTGTCAGTTCATTATATATAACCATTTCGGACAGGGAACGCACCAGGGTACCGTCAGAAGTTCGGTGCTTCAGACCTTCAGGCATGAAGGACCCGGCAGCCTCCTTTTCTGCCTCAAGATTACGCTGCCATGCGTCGGCTGATTGAAACCCAAACATTGATTCAACTTCAAATGGTTCCACTCTATAGGCGCATTTGAGATTCTTTACTATGTCCTGAGTGTCAAGCTGCTGATAATTATCTATGCAATGCTGAAGAATCTTAATGTTGTTCTCGCAGCGAAACAGCGCATTGCTGATAACCGCATATTCTTTTAACGATTTAACAGTGCTGCTGTCCGCCTTGCCGAGATACTTCTGCTGCAATTCGCCGTCTATGGTTGTATTCTGGGAATAGTAGTAATTTCCTTTCTTCTTCTGTACGTTCAGATTGATTCCTTTAAGTCGCCGCAGAGTGCGAAGCCGATCCTTGAGTATTTTGCTGTAGAATATCTGATTCTCGAGATCGGCTTCTATGTATTGAATGCAGTTAAACATATCTTTGTCCTCCTTTAGCGTAATTGTCTTTTATATCCAGCTTGAAATCAAACAACAGAATAAGGATATTCTGCAAGAAAAGCACTTTTCAGAGTGTGCTTCAGGGAACAAAAGCAAGCATTGCCACTTATTGCCACTTGTCGTTCTTAAGAATTGCCATATTTTGCTAAAAACTTAAGAAAAAATCTGCTCATAAAGTGAATGTGCTCGAGTTCATAGGATATTTTTGCCAATGTTTAGCACTGCTGTCCACATAAGTTCTAAAGAATTGTCGGAAAAACTAAAGATATACAGAACAATCAATCGGCGTTATAATGAAATTGCGTGTGATGAGAGTGCTTTTGAGAAAAAGTTCTAAAGAATAAGGCTCTCAGATACGATTCTTAAGAACAGTATGTGGCAACGCAGGGTTAAACCGGCCGGAGGCAGGAATTGCCGCAGGCAATTCCTTTCTGCTACAACATAATATTATGAGGTGCATATGAACGAGATTCTTCGCGGCCAGGGGGCTGCTGAACATATTGAAATATGGAGCGAGAGACCGGAGATCAAGGCTTTTTTCGCGACCAAAGCGAGCGCAAGCACAGGATGGCCGTTCCGTAATGCGGAACTTTTCGCAGAGGCAGGGGTGGCTGACAAAGTGCATGTCGGACATTTCCAGACTCACAGCGATATCATCAAGTCAATTGATGCTGATATGGTTGCGAAGGCCAGAGCCGGAGAGGGGATACTTGAGATTCCGGAAGGGGCTGACCCTGACAAACTTGCGGATGCCGAGGATCGCTGCAATGGTGGAGATATTCTTTTCTTCGATTCCGACGGAGCGATTACAGATCAGCCAGGTGTGCTTCTTACATCTATGCACGCGGACTGCATTCCGCTTTTCTTCTACGATCCTGAGCGCAAGGCAATCGGCATGGTGCATTCAGGCTGGAAGGGAACTGCGCAGGAGATAGGGAGAAAGGCATCTCTTAAAATGCAGGAGGTGTACGGCTGCAAACCTGAGAATATGCTAGTACACATCGGACCGGGAATCAGTCAGTGCTGTTTCGAGGTGGATAAGGACGTATATGAGATGTTCAGGGAGCCGGTATATACGACAAAAGGCATCAAGTATTATATTGATCTTAAGGAATATAATCTGAGGATGCTGATGGAGACAGGCATTCCAAGAGAAAATATCACAATCAGTGAACACTGCACATGCTGCGAACCTGAGCTTTTCGCATCATTCAGATATGACAGAAGCAAGTTCAGAATGGGCGGCTGCATATGCATGACAGACTAAAGGAAAAGGAGAAGGGTACGATGACAAAGAATGAAATGGCAACAGCAAGACATGAGAGCGGTTATAACTGCGCACAGGCGGTAGCTTGTGCTTTTGCGGAGGAAATCGGAGTAGAAGAGTCGATTCTCTACAGAATCTGTGAAGGTTTCGGAGGCGGACTCGGATGCGCTAAGGGTCAGTGTGGAGCACTCAGCGGAGCAGTTGTTCTGGCTGGACTCAAGAACAGCGATGGCGATATCGAGCATCCTGCACAGACAAAGGCGGCAACAACCAGACTCAGCAGACAGATGCTTGAGATTTTTGTCGACAAAGCAGGAGCAATAATCTGCAAAGATATCAAGACAGGCAGCGACGGCAAGCCGATTACAAGCTGTGCGGAGTGCATCAATATAGCAGTTGAGGCAGTAGAAGAGGTGCTCGGCCTCTAGCCTCTAATTGAAGTCTTTAATTCAAAGCATCAAAAAACCGTCATGCTGTTGCATGGCGGTTTTGTATTGCGATATTTATTCCTCTTCGGTCTCAGTCGCAGGTCTGTTGTAGCCGATGATATTAGCAGCCCTTGCCTCAACGGCATTTGCTATTGCGAGAACCACATCGAGCGATGGACCATAGAAAAGAGCTCCATGGTTAGGCAGAATAACAGCATGAGTATCCTTAAGAGTCATAAGTGTGTTCTTTGCAAGATCGAGGCTTCCGGAAGGTGCATAGTCTGCAACCAGAACATCGCCGATAAGCTTGTTCAGTGTCTCATCCTCAATCTTGAATCCTGCATGAATAGCACTCAGTACGCAGCAGGCATTTGAATGTGTATGAATAACAGCACCGCAGTTAGGACGATATCTGTACATCCAGGCGTGCATCTGACTCTCTGAACTTGGCTTGCGCTGCTCACCATACTCCAGTGTCTCGAGATTGGTTCTGACAACATCCTCGATTCTGATATCGAAATAATTCATTCCGGATGGGCTGATGAGCATCTCACTGTCGTTCAGTCTGACAGACAGGTTGCCCCAGCAGCCATTCACAAGGTTGTCCTTTGCCATCTGCTTTCCGCACTCAATCAGTTCATTTCGCAGATTGAACTCTTCCTCGTTGTGACCTATGTAATTAACATACTCTTCTCTGTTAGCAATTGAATAAGAGTTGAGAAAATCTTCTCTAAGCTTCTTGGCAACATCTTCAGGAAGGTATTTAATCTCGCCGATTGCTCCTCCGAGAATCTCCGCCTCGCAGGCCTTCTGAATGATCTGTACAGCAGCAATTGCTTCAGGCAGATTCCTTCCGCAACCCATTGCACCAGTTCCGTTTATCAGGCAGCCGCCACGATTCTTAAAAGCGCTGAGCACAGCTTTGGCAGATGCATTTTCAACGACAGGTACATCCGGTCCGATAATCTGTGCAAGATCATCGAGAGAAGGACGAAGAACAGATCCCTTAAGTGAATATTCAGAAATTTCCTTTGTTACGGCGAAAACCAGCGCATTTATATCCGGACGTTCTCTGAGAATCGTTCCGATGTCGCCGGTGTTGATGTCGTATAGCTTAACATCATTCTCAGTAAGTGCTGAAAGCTTGAGATTCTCATCTGACATAAGATAGCTTTCGTCATCGAGTCTGAGAATCAGCTTGCCGTATGGGGTTCTGAATCTATCTGAAAAAGCCTTGGCACTGTTGACCACAGCTGTAATTCCCTTGTTGTAATCCATATTGTCTCCTTTAAATCAAACTTATGACAATTGAAGGACAATCATCAACTTCTGAATTATAACACAGTTCTTACATATCTCTTGTGAAGCCTTTGTGTTGATATGGATTATCTATTCATCGAAGTCGGAAGCATTTTTGCTGCAACCGAATCCCAGACAATGCCGGAAGTATCAGGCAGAATGAAGCCGTTGACGCACAGCTCGAATGATTCTTTGATTGCGTCTGCAAGTCTTCTGCTAAAAGCAGGGAGTTCGCTTTCGAAAGGCCTGTCTACGGTCTCCATCTTTGGCTGAGCGACGTATATCACATTGCTTCCGTTTATTTCAGAATCAATCCATTCTTTAATGCCTGGAAGTCTCGTTGCAACAGGCACCAGTCCGGCCGCCATAGCCTCAATCAGAACAAGCCCGAGTCCCTCGAAGTATGAAGGAAGCACGAAAACATCAGCTTGTCTGAAGAGATACGCCAGCTCTGTCTGCGGAACAAGACCAAAGTATTCTGCACCTTTGCACTGTCCGCAGCCTTCCTCGAATCGATTGATAAAATCATTCAGCTTCATGCGGACGTCTTCATCCTGGCAGCCGCCTGCGAGCTGAACGCGAAAAGCGGGTGTTTCAGCGTCCGCGGAAAGAATTTCTATCGCGCGTAAAAGCTCCGGCACACCTTTAGGCTTGCTGATTTTGCCTGCGTAAACAATAGTGAGCGATTCTTCCGGTTCATGGTCGCTGCGCTTTTCTGTGTTGAAAAGCCTGTCATTATAGCCGCTTCCGTTAACTGTAACGAGCTTTGGACTGATGCCGTAGAGCGCGATGATTTCTTTCTTCTGCTCCTCGTGGAGTGCGAAAATCCTGTCGAGTGATGCAATGCTTCTGCGTATGCGCGACTGAAGCTTAGGGCAGTTCTTAAACTGTCTGAGATCCGAACCATGGCACTGCGCGATAACATATCTGTCAGGGTATCTGTCTCTGACGATTGAAGTCAGCAGAAAGAGGTGGTGGCAGATGATTACATCAGGGTTGAATTCGCTGACAGCCTTGTCGAGCTGCTGCAGGAAAAGTCCTTCGAAGAATTCAATATCTGTCTCGTTCATGCTGCTGTAGAGCGCAGATGGATAAGGCATTTCGTCGGACATGCCGTATATCCTGTGTTCCTGACTGAACAAAGCCGGATAGAATTCAACAGATGCAGGAAAAGAGACAGTATCTTCCGGGTAAATTCCGGCGATAACTGCCTGCTGATGTCCAAGTCTGTCGAACGAATTGACAAGCTCTGTCAGATATGTGCCGCTGCCCGTAGAATGCGGCTTCTGGGCGGTGATACTTAGGATTTTCATAGGATTATTTTCCCGAATTAAAGCTGTAAAGTCAAGTCGGCGAAATTGTATACATGAACGCATTTTCATTTGATAAAAAAGGTCTTGAATTTGCTGTCCTTTAGTTGATAAAATTCATAAGGGAAGGGTGTGTCAAATCGGGCAGCTCAACTAAAAAGGACACTATTGAATGAAGCTTGACAAGTTTTGTTGTGGGCTTCATTTTTGTAGGTTAAGGGATTAAATTTCTGTAACCGGAATAGGAGAATAAAGTGGGATTATTATACGAAAGCGATAAGACTTTTGATCAGCTGATGGATGAGAAGAAGAATTTCATTTTCATCGGTGAGGCAGGAAGCGGCAAGAGTGAGATTGTTCTCAATGTAGCTCATATGCTCGCAGAGAAGACAGGCAAGAAGGTCGATCTTTTTGACCTTGACCAGACAAAGCCTCTTTACAGATCAAGAGATATGCACGACGCTTTTGCGAAGGATGGCGTTGAGATTCATTTCCAGAGCCAGGTTCTGGACGCTCCTTCAGCAGTTGGCGGCGTAGAAGTTTCCCTTATGGGAGACGGATATACACTCCTTGATATCGGCGGAGGACATCAGGCGGCAAGAATGGCCGGCTCATATGCTCACCTGCTTCGCAAGGAGGATTCAGTACCAGTGTATGTTATCAATCCTTACAGACCATGGACAAAGAGCATAGAGGCTATTGACGGCACAATGTCTCACATCCTTAAGTCATCAAGGCTTGATCACATATATATCATTGGTAACCCGAATCTGGGTTACGCAACTAACGTCTATGAATTCATGGAAGGCCTGGATAAGCTTGATGAGCTTCTGGAAGGAATTACTGTTGTTAACAGCGCATGCGTCCGCAAGGATCTGTATGACGATGTTAAGGATCAGACTGACAAGTTCCTTCTGCCTATCGAACTTTATCTGACTTATTCATGGGTAGATTAGAATACTTTAACTAACCGTAAGAGGAGGAAATGTAATGGCTAAAGGTAAGGTTGAAATCTTTACTGAAGCATGCAAGTCATGTCAGTATTGCGTGATTTCATGTCCTAAGAAGGTTCTCGCTGTTGGCGAGGCAGTTAACTCAAAGGGTTACCCTTATGTAGTTGCTGTAAATCCGGACGATTGTATTGGATGCGCAATGTGTGCTCAGATCTGTCCTGATTCGGCAATTGAGGTATGGAGAGGATAATCAAGAAGGAGGAATAAAATGGCAGAACGTGTATTTATGAAAGGCTGTGAGGCTATCGCTGAGGCAGCTACAAGAGCAGGTTGTCGTTTCTTCGCGGGTTATCCAATCACACCGCAGAACGAGATTCCTGAGTATTTCGCAAGAAGAATGCCTGAGGTAGGCGGAACATTTGTACAGGGTGAGTCAGAAGTTGCTTCTGTTAACATGCTGTACGGTGCTGTTGCTACAGGTATCAGAGCAATGAGCTCATCATCATCATGTGGTATCTCACTCTACTCAGAGGGAGTATCATACATGGCTGCTGCTCGTTGCCCAGCTGTATATGTTAACGTACAGAGAGGTGGCCCTGGAATCGGAGCTATTCAGCCAGCACAGCAGGATTATATGCAGGCTACAAAGGCATCCGGTAACGGCGGATTCAAGATGATCGTACTCGCACCTGCAACAGTTCAGGAGTGCGTAGATATGGTATACGAGGCATTCGACCTCGCAGCTAGAGATGAGAACCCTGTTCTCGTACTTACAGACGGAGTTATGGGTACAATGATGGAGCCTGTAATTCTGCCTCCAATGAAGAGCGACGAGGAGCTCGCAGAGCTCAGAGCTAAGCAGGCACACAGAGCAGTTGTTGGACACCCTGTTGGTGATCAGCACACATGTGAGCCAGGCGGAATCGGCGACGGATGGGAGAAGCACAACATCGAGACTGCTGCTATGTACGAGACATGGGGCAAGGATGTAAGAGTTGAAGAGTTCATGATGGACGATGCAGAGATCGTTCTCGCAGCATATGGTATTTCAGCTCGTATCTCAAAGGTAATCGTTAAGGAGCTCAGAAAAGAGGGTATCAAGGCTGGTATGATCAGACCTATCACAGTATCCCCATTCCCATATGACACATTTGCAAAGCTTGACCCAGCACAGGTTAAGGGAATTCTCGATGTAGAGATGTCAATCCCAGCTCAGATGAGATTCGATATCGACCACGCTGTATGCGGAAGAATTCCAGTTAAGGAGTGCCTGAGATCAGGTGGACAGCTTCTGACTAACGATCAGGTTATGGCAGGAGCTCGTGAGCTTATTAAGGAGGTACTGTAATGGCTGAAGATATGAAGAAAGTATATTCAAGAACTAAGGGCGTTAAAGAGGGTTGCGTAAACTCATTCTGCCCTGGATGCATGCACTCAACAGTTCACAAGCTGATTGGTGAGGCTGCAGAGGAGCTTGGAGCTCTCGATAAGCTCGTAAGAGTTGAGGGTGTAGGATGCTGCGGACTTGGTCAGCTTTACGTATCACACGACTGGCTGATCGCTGCTCACGGAAGAGGCGGCGCTGTAGCTACAGGTGTTAAGAGATCATCCCCGGATTCACTGGTTTACACATACCAGGGAGATGGAGACCTCGCTGCTATCGGTCTTGCTGAGACAATGTCAGCTGCTAACAGAGGCGAGAACATCACAGTTATCTTCGTTAACAACGGTATCTACGGAATGACTGGTGGACAGATGGCTCCAACAACACTTCTCGGAATGAAGGCTACAACAGCTCCTAACGGCAGAAATGCTGAGGAGCACGGATATCCAATGCACGTTTGCGAGATTCTTAACCAGCTGACAGCTCCTAAGATGATCGTTAGAACAGCAGTTGATACTCCAGCTAACGTAATTAAGACACGTAACTATATCAAGAAGGCTTTCCAGAACCAGCTTGAGGGAAAAGGTTACTCAATCGTAGAGATCGTTACTTCATGCCCAACTAACTGGGGTCTCGGACCTATCGAGTCACTCGACTTCCTGAGAGAGAAGATGTTCGCAGAGTTCCCACTCGGCGAGTTCAGAATGAATGACTAGGAGGTAAAGTAATGGAAAGAAATCTTATGATTGCCGGATTCGGCGGACAGGGAGTTATGACAATGGGTAAGCTGCTCGCAGAGGCAACTTGCGAAGCTACTGACCTCAGCGTATCATTCTTCCCATCATACGGTGCTGCTATGAGAGGTGGTACAGCTAACTGCTTCGTAGTAATTTCTGATGAGGAAATCGGAGCGCCAGTAAGCTACAACCTCGAGGACCTCGTTGTTATGAACGGACCTTCACTCCAGAAGTTCCTTCCTAACCTTAAGCCAGGTGGAAACCTCTTCATCAACAGCACAATCGTAACAGACAAGATTGAGAGAGACGACATCAAGGTTATCTCAGCTCCTGTTACACAGATGGCACTTGATATTAACAACCCAAGAGCCCTGAACGTAATCATGCTCGGAGTATATGTAGGAGGTACAGAGGCAGTTCCTGAGGAAGTAATCATCAAGGGAATCGAGCACAAGTTCGAGAAGAAGCCACATCTCATTCAGCCTAACATCGACGCCTTCAACCAGGGTCTCGAGATCGGAAAGGCACAGAAGTAATCCTTCAGGGAGATGGTATAAATATCAAAAACACCGGCTGCATATGCAGCCGGTGTTTTTGATATTTATACCATCTCCCTGAAGGATTACTTC
>JAZUII010000004.1:0-26931 GCA_045642105.1 Anaerovoracaceae bacterium
TGTCAGGAACAAGGTTGCAGACATAAAGACACTTGTCAGGATCCTTCTCGAGGAGCTTGACGCTGTATCCGGCTTTTACAAGGAGGCGACTCAGGTGTACAGACACGCGGCTTGCTCCGAGAATCATAACATTGGATACGATATGTTTCTGGTTGCGTCTGAGGTTGTCTTCGTTAATCTGAGCGAAAATCTCCTGTGCAGTGACAAGGTCAGGGTTGTAGAGCATATCAACATCGAACATCTGCTTGAGATGCTTGAAATCCTCCAAGGTATAATCAGCTCTGCGAACCTGAGCAACTGAATGCTTGGCGCCGAGACTTTTGGCCATGTGGCACACAGCGAGGTTTACTGTATTGAAATTTGTGCATGCGATAACGACATCCGCGTGCTTAACGTCTGCGTTTTCGAGTACATGAAAATTGCTGGCATCAGCACAGATTGCAAGAATATCCATCGACTCTGACAGGCGTTCGATTACTTCGCTGTTCTCGTCGATTGCAGTGATGTCGCAGTCGCGGCTTTCAAGCTCTTTGAGAATACATGAGCCGATCTTGCCGCAGCCGAAAATAATAACCTTCATTTCCAAAGTCCTCCTTTAGACGCGTTAATATAGCATCTTATATGTTAATTTTGCATAAAAAAAGAGGCCGTGATATTAAAATTATATTAAGATGGATGAAGATTGCGCGATAGTGTATATTTATATGAAGGGATAAGAAGGAGGACGACGGTGAGAAGAAGACAGGAAAGGGTTGTTTTTTTCTGGAGTATTGTCAAAATATTTCTGCTCCTGGCGGTAGCAACTGCTATCGGTCAGGCTTTTGTTCTGGTGCAGCTGTCTGTATCGAATATCATCGTTATATATATTCTGGGCGTTATTGCTGCAGCTCTCTGGACAGAGGGGCGTACATACAGCCTGGGTTATTCTGTTATGGCGGTTGTCGCATTCAACTTCTTCTTTGCTGAACCGAGATATTCGTTCGTATTTGAGGCGCAGTATCTCACAACTTTTGTAGTTATGTTCCTTGTAGCGCTGCTGGTATCAACCATTACGACAAGACTTAAAGAAGAAACGACTATAAGACGTGAGATTGAGGAGAAGGCGAGACACGAAGCGCTGCGCTCGAACCTGCTGAGATCGATTTCACATGATCTCAGAACACCGCTTACAGGCATTTCCGGAAATGCAAGCCTGCTGCTCGAAAGGGGCAATGAGCTTTCAGAAGATAAGAAGGTGGAACTCTATACATCGATAAGTGAAGATGCACACTGGCTGACCGACCTTGTAGAGAATCTTCTGGCGATAACAAGAGTTAAGGATGTCGAGGGAGGAGAGATTGATCTAAATCTCCAGATTGAGCTTGTGGAAGATGTTATCGAAGAAGCGCTCAAGCACTGCGACAGAAGAATCAGCAGGCATAACATAGTGAGAGAAGCAGAGGACGATCTTCTGCTTGCAAAGATGGATGCGAGACTCATGCTGCAGGTTTTTATCAACCTGGTTAACAACGCCATCAAATATACACAGGATGGGTCTACAATAACAATAGCAACAAGGCGCGAGGGAGATGAGGCGGTAATATCCGTTGCTGATGACGGTCCGGGGATCAAAGACGAAGATAAAACGAAGATTTTCGAGCGTTTCTACACTGCCCGCCATACGAATCCGGACAGCAGGAGAGGTCTTGGTTTGGGTCTTGCGCTCTGCTGCAGCGTGGTTGATGCACATGGAGGACACATATCTGTAAGAGATAATGTGCCGCACGGAACAGTATTTGAATTTACTCTTCCTGTTGTGGAGGTTAATTATGAATAAACACCAGATTCTCGTTGTTGAAGATGACGTAATGATTTCAAATCTTCTTTCAACAACACTTGAAATGAGCAATTACACCTACCGAAAGGCTGTTAACGGGGCTGAAGCCATAATGGAAGCCCTGACATACAAGCCGGATATTATGGTGCTCGACCTTGGCCTTCCTGATATGGACGGAATGAATATCATACGCAAGGTGAGAACATGGAGCAATATGCCGATAATTGTAATCTCTGCAAGAACAGAAGCTTCCGACAAGGTTGAAGCTCTCGATGCGGGAGCTGACGACTACCTGACCAAGCCTTTTTCCGTAGAGGAATTCCTTGCCCGGATCAGGGTTGCACTCAGAAGAATCGACAATGCCGGAGAGAAAGCAGGTGCAGAGAGCTCCGTCTATGTCAACGGCAAGCTCAGAATCGATTATGCCGCAGGCTGCGTGAGCGTGAACGGAGAGGAGCTGCATCTCACACCGATGGAATACAAACTTCTCTGTCTTCTGGCGAAGAACACCGGCAAAGTTCTGAGCTACAATTATATTCTCAAGGAAGTATGGGGAGGAATCACAGACTCGGATATGGCTTCACTTCGTGTATTTATGACAACTCTCAGAAAGAAGATTGAGAGCGAAGGGGATGAAGAACCTCAGCGTTACATCCAGACGCATATGGGCGTGGGATACAGAATGATAAGCCATCATTAAGGAGGCAGCATGCTGACAATGTTCAGTGCACGTGAGTGCATAGATAAGGAAAAATTCATATATGAATCAATCGGCAGTTCAGGCAGGGAGTGTCTGGTTCTTGTGCCGAATCAGTATACGCTGGTAGCAGAAGAGCAGGCTCTGAGATATCTTGATTCGGACTGCCTTTTTAATACCGAGATATTGAGCATGAACAGACTCGGACACAGAATACTGACCGAGAAGGGAATGGAAAGCGTTCAGATGCTTTCAAGGTACGGAAGACTCATGCTTCTAACCCGAATAGTCGCAGAGCATAAGGACGAACTTGAGCTTTTCGCAAAATCAGCCGGAAAGATAAGCTTCACCGGCATGCTTGACGACTTCGTAATATCCTTCAAACAGCAGGACTGCAGCATTGAACAGCTCAGAGAAATGCTTGATGACGAGGAAAGCAATGTTATCCTCCGGAGAAAGCTGACCGAGCTTAGCGGAATAATAAGTGATTACGAAGCTGAGATAGAAGGAAGATATATCGACAGCGAAGATTATATAAATATGTACGTTGATGCAATCAAGGATTCTCAGATTGCGGTCGGCAAGGATATCTGGATATACGGTTATGACAGCATTACGCCGAAGTTCACAAGAGCCATGCTCGAGCTTTCCAAGAAGGCGGAGTCAGTCAATCTGATTATCAACGAGAGTGATTACGGCTTGGATGAGAAAGTAAGAGCGGCAGTGAGAGCCGCAGCTTCCGAAGCAGGCATCAGTTTTGCGGAGGTGCGTATTTCGGAGGAATATGCAGCGGTAAAATCCGAGGCTATTCGTCGCATAGAGAGCGGTCTCTGCGGAGCTGTAATTAAAGATGAGGATATTGAGAGAAACAGCGACTTTGAGCCGGAAGGAATAGAGCTGGTTCAGTGCGCTAATCAGTACTATGAGGCAGAGAGTGCAGCTGCATATATTCACCGCCTTGTAAGAGATGAAGGCTATGAGCTTAGAGATATTGCAGTAATCTGCAACAGCGAGGACAAGCTTCAGCCTGTTGTAAAGCGTGCTCTGCAGGAGTACGGCCTGCCGGTGTTTATGGATTCAAGCAGAGCGGTTACCGATACTGCCGGCGTTGTTTTCGTAGTGAATCTGCTTGCGACAGTAAGATACAGATATAACACCGACAGAATACTGGCCATGCTCAAGACCGGACTTGCGGGTGTTGACGCTGCAGAGATAGAAGACCTTGAGAATTATGCCCGCGAATACAATATCAGGGGCACAATGTGGGCAAAGGACTTTAAGTACAGAAAAGACGAGCTGTCCGAAACAGCACTTGAAAAGATCAACGAGACAAGGCGCAAGATAGCAGAGCCAATAGCAGAGCTGATAGAGCTGGCAGAGAACGCTGAGAACACAGGAGCTTTTACCGACAGCTTCAGGGACTTCCTCGAGAGCAGATTTATGCTAAGCGAGCGCATCGAGGAGAAGGCGCAGAAACAGGAGCAGCTTGGATATATAGACGAAGCACAGCGTATGCGAATCAGTATAGATGAGGCATACAAGCTTCTTGCGCAGATTAAAGAGATAATGAGCGATTATCCTCTGGATATCGCGGAAATGTGCGACATATATAATGCGGGACTTACGAGTGAAGAGGTAGGAGTTATTCCGCCGTCTCTTGACGGTCTTTCAATGGGAACTCTCATCAGAACCAGACCGAGACCTGCAAAAGCGGTCATCATTCTGGGTGCGAATGAGGGAATACTTCCGCTTCAGCCATCGGCAGAAGGTCTTTTCTCCGTTGATGAGAAAAGCTATTTCAGGAAAATGGATTTCGCACTTGGAGACATCGATGACTTGAAGATGCTGGAAGAGAACACTGCGCTTTACCGCATGCTTTCACATGCGTCAGAGAGACTCTATATAAGCTATTCGATGACAGACATTGAGGGCGGAGAGCTTATCCAGTCTCCGGTTGTCGATTCGCTGCAGCAGTTCTTCCCTAAGCTTAAAGTCAGAAAAGATATTATCAGTGAAGGCTGGGGCATGAACCTTGTGAACAGCAGGGGGCAGGCGCTGAGGCATCTGGTCAATCACATTAAGGACAGGAATACAGCTGCAGAGGGAGATGCTCTCACCAAGGCGCTGCTCACCTGGTACAACGCAAATATGAGCAAAGAGCTCAACACTATGCTCGACGCAGCACTGGATGAAAACGAGCAGCCTAAGCTTTCGGCGGAGCTGGTAAAAGGTCTTTATTCGGGAGTCGACGGAAGCTACAGGATGAGCGCATCGAGAATTGAGAAGTTCAACGGCTGCCCTTTCAGCTACTATGTGGCATATGGACTTGCGCCTCGAGAGGAGAGAGCGTTCAAGAGCGATCCAAGATCGATAGGAGATATGTACCACGACTGCCTGGAGCTTGTTGCGAGAGAAGTGCTTGAAAGAAAACAGTCCGGAGAAGAGATAGATGACGAGGAGCTCAAGATGCTCGTAGAAAACAAGCTCTACGAGCTGGCGGACGATTACGAAGGAGGACTTTTCCTTTCAACCGGAGCTGAGGAGTTCCATCTCGATAGAATCAGGGAAATCTGTTATGCTGCAGCACATGCGGTTGCGACTCAGATAAGAACCGGCGCAATCACAGATATGAAGCTCGAAGAGGACTTCGGAAGAAAGGGCTTCTTCAAGGCACTGGAGATAGAGGTTGACGGACAGAAGGTTCTCGTTGAGGGAAGAATCGACAGAGCCGATATCATGGCCGGAAGAAGAATCAGAATCGTTGACTACAAAACAGGAAACGACAAGCTCGATACCTACAAAATGGCACAGGGCTACAAAATGCAGCTCATGATATACATGATGGCTGCAATGCAGAACGAGTACCGCCCTGTGGGACTGTATTATTTTAACATCCACAGCAGCGAGGAGAATTATAACAATCTCAGCGAAAAGAAGAAAAAGTTACTGGGAACTGCAGAGGAAGGCGACAGTCTCAAGCTCAAGGGCAAGTATATCGATGAGGATGGTGTTCTGGAAATGATGCCTCGTGAAGTACTTGCGGGATCAAGGGACCTCAGCATGAGCAGAGAAGCGTTTGATGAGCTGAAAGATGCAGTACAGCTCAGACTTGACGAGACGGCCGCAGCACTGGTTAAGGGCGATATTAATGTAAGCCCTCTGTCTGTGGATGGACAGCGCATCGCGTGCACCTACTGCGATTACAGAGCAATATGCAGGTACGACAGCAGCAATGCAGGCAATCGCTCCAGAGAAATCAAAGGCAAACAAAAGGAAAAGAGTCAGAATTAATGGGACTTAAAGTTACATCTATAGGGAGCAGCAGCTCCGGCAATTCATACATTATACAGAGCGAGGAATGTGCACTTCTGCTGGACGCAGGCTTAAGCGGAAAGAAAATTCGCGCAGGAATCGCCGAAGCCGGACTGAGCGAAAAGGATATCAAAGGAATACTAATAACACACGAGCACGGTGACCATGTGGGAAGCATCAGGATGATGTCAAAGGTCTGCGACAGAGCCAGAGTGTATACAAGCCGCGGCACCGCATTCCAGACCAGAGATTTTGCAAAAATCGATGAAGCTCGCATAGAGTATCTGCGCGCGGGAGACAGCTTTGAAGTGGAAGACATCAGCGTTAAAAGTTTTGCGCTCTCGCACGATGCCGCTGAACCGCTGAGTTACAGATTCTCCGCCGGAGAAGATGTGCTGACGGTCGTTACGGACACCGGCGTGGTAACAGAAGAGATTTTTGCAGAGATGATTGAAGCGAACAAACTTGTCATCGAAGCTAATCATGAAGAAGATCTCCTGCTTGTCGGTCCATATCCATACAGCGTTAAGCGACGCATACTTGGGGAACAGGGACACCTTTCGAATAAGACAACGGGAGAAGTACTTGCGAGACTTCTGGCTGACAGAAGGAGCGGCACTGAAATGAAACTTATGCTGGCGCACCTCTCGAGCAACAATAATACGCCGGGACAGGCGGAATTCACCGTAACTGACGTGCTCGAATCGTCAGGATATTCAAAAAACAAAGACTACAGTCTTGTAACTGCACTGAAGGAGGGCCTAACGGTACTTGAATAATGAACATAAATGTAATCTGCATAGGAAAACTTAAAGAGAAATACTGGACGGATGCATGCAGCGAGTACCTCAAGCGTATCGGCGGCTACTGCAGGATAAATGTGGTCGAGCTCAAAGAGGCGAAGCTTCCGAAGAATGCGTCACCGGCAGATGAGCGCGGTGTAATGGAGAAGGAAGGTGAGAGCATACTTGCGAAGATCTCCGACAGCGACTATGTTATTGCTCTCGAGGTGGAAGGAAAGCAGCTCGATTCTGTAGAATTCTCGCGAAGAATCAGCTCGGTTTTCGCAGGTGGACGCCAGACCGTGGACTTCGTAATCGGCGGAAGCCTGGGCCTTTCGGATGCGGTAAAAAAGCGTGCGGACTTTGGGCTGTCGTTCTCGAAGATGACTTTTCCGCATCAGATGGCAAGGGTTGTACTGCTTGAACAGGTATACCGTTCTTTCAAAATTGCGAATGGAGAGACTTACCATAAATAGTGTTTAAATGTTCTTACAAAAGTGCGCAAAGCTTTGAAATGCAAGGCTTTGCGTTATTTTAATAACGGGAACTGAACTGTTGACTTTAGTTCATCGGAGTCTATAATTACAGTTAAGAACTAAATAATTGATATGGGAGGCCACTGTGGCTAATAACAAGAAGAAACAGTCGACTGCACAGAAGAAGGAGCAGAGAGAAAGACACAACCGCAGAATGGATGGAGCTGCAAGAATTATGGCTATCTTTATGATAGGAATAATGCTTGTCTTCACCTTTGTTACCGCGGGGATTTTTCTACTGGACTAGTGCGGCCGATTTTTTTGTACGACTAGGAGCTGATACGCTTCGGCTCAACAATTTACAATTCGGAGGAATACGAATTTGACTGCTTATATCCTGGGCGTTGCTGTCGGACTTGCATATGGTGCGGCGGCAGGAGTAATTAAATATCTGATCCTCTGGAGGGGCATTGCAAAGTCAGACAGAGAACTTACAAGCGGAGCGCTTTACGCCCGCTTCGGAGCAAGTTTCGTAATCAACTTTGTAGTACTTCTTGCAGTATTCCTTCTCAGGAAGATTATGCCTTTTGATTTCTATATGACTATCTTGGCGACTGCAATCGGACTCAGCATCTCAGGCAAATTGGTGCCTATGCCAGGTCTGGCAAGTCGAGTTAAGGAGAAGTAGATGTTTGAGAAACTATATGCATTAGGAATTAATGACGCAATGATCACCAGTACGGTGCTGACGATTATTCTCTGCATCTTTGCAATTCTGGTGAGCCGCAATCTGCAGATGATGCCTGAGGGCATGCAGAATGTGGTAGAGCTTGCTGTCGAGAAGCTGCACGGCTTCTTCGAGGGAATTATGGGCGAGTATCTGTGCAAGAAATATTTTCCTCTGGTAGGAACGCTTTTCTGCTGGATTCTCATCTGCAACTATTCCGGACTCCTTCCTCTTATGGGAAAAGCACACGGAATGCAGGCCCCAACAAGCAATCTGAACTTCCCTGCCGGAATGGCAATCGTGGTATTCTTTGCGCTGCAGATTATCGGAATCAGAGAGTTCAGGAGCCTCAAGAAGGCATATAAGAGACTGGTATCACCATTCTTCTTTATGCTTCCGCTTATGCTCATTGATGAATTCGCAAGACCGCTTTCACTCACCTTCCGACTTTACGGAAACACATTCGGTGACGAGGAGGTAGTACACGTATTCGGAGAACTCTGCCCTATCGGGCTGCCGGTAATTATGCAGATACTCGTAGTGCTTTTCGCACTTATTCAGGCGCTCGTATTCTCACTGCTGACCGCAATCTACATCGGCGAGGTATGTGAGGGTGCACATGAAGAGGAGAACCTCATAGAGCCTGTTAAAGCTTAGTTAATTAATCTGTTTATGGTAAGTGACATTAACGGATAGTTAAAATAAAATCTTTTTTTCTAGTTGAAAGGAGAAATAACAATGACAACTGGTATCATCGCAATCGCTGTAGCATTAACAATCAGCATTTCAACAATCGGACCTGGACTCGGAATGGGTAAGGTTGGTACAGCTGCTATGGAGAGCATGTCACGTCAGCCGGAAGTAATGGGAGATCTCAGAACTAACATGATCCTCGCATTTGCGTTCATGGAGGCTCTTACAATCTACGGTCTCGTTATCGCTTTCATGCTTCTCGGAAAGATGTAATAGAGGAAACGAACACTTTTAGAAGAGGATAATTCACAAAAGGAGCGACAACTATGCTTGAAGCTTTAGGAATAGACTTAAAAACCATAATCTTTTCGATGGTCAATTTCCTCATCCTTGTAGGTGTTCTCGGAAAGTTCATCTACAAGCCGTTCCTCACAATGCTCGATAACAGAAAGAATCTCATCCGCGAGAAATTCGACAGAGCTGATGCAGTCAATGCAGAGGCAGATGCAAAGATGGCGGATTATGAGCAGAAGATTGCAAATGCAGAAGAAGAGTGCAGAGCAATTCTCAAGGATGCTAAAGAGCGTGCAGAGGCAATGTCCGAGGGTATCATCGAAGAGGCAAGAGCAAAGGCCAACGACATGATTGTCCAGGCTCAGAAGACTATTGAACTCGAAAGAGAGTCAGCTGTTGAAGAGCTCAGGGGCGAGATTGCTGGACTTGCTCTTATGGCTGCCGAACAGATAGTAGGCAGAGAAATCGAGAACGTCGGACACGACGCTATTGTTGACAAAGTAATAAAGGATGCAAGGGGTGCAGAATGGCAGAATTAACAGTTGATCTGACCTACGGAACCGCGCTGTATGAAGCAGCAAAGGAACTGGGTAAAGAGCAATTGATTCTGGACGAAGGTTTACAAATCCTCGACATCATTGACAAAGAAGAGGATCTGCATTTATTCATCAACTTCCCGACAATCTCAGCTGAGGACAAGAAGAAAGTTCTTACAGCGGCATTCGAGGGAAAGATCTGCACAGAGCTGCTTAATTTTCTCTATGTCCTTGTAGACAAGAGAAGAGTCTCGCATCTCAAAGGAATTCTCAAAGAGTATAAGAATCTCTGCGACAAAGAAGAAGGCGTATCTTATGGAACAGTTATATCCGTAGAGAAGCTTTCAGATGAGAGACTGGCACAGATTGAGGAAGAGACCTCGAAGCTGCTGCAGACAAAAGTCAGATTGACAAATGAATTGGATCCTAACTTGATAGGAGGCGTTAAGGTTCTTATCAATGGTAAGATGATTGACGCATCGTTAAGAAAGAAATTCGATGATATGGCGAACGTTCTTATCGGACGTTAACCAGACAGGGAGGACCGGAAATGAATTTAAGACCAGAAGAAATCAGCTCGGTCATTAAAGAACAGATTAAGAATTATAAAGATAAGCTGGACATTTCTGATTTCGGTACTGTTATTCAGGTAGGAGACGGAATTGCAAGAGTATACGGCCTGCAGAACTGTATGGCCGGCGAGCTTCTGCTTTTCGGTGAAGATACATACGGAATGGCGCAGAACCTGGAAGAGGACAATGTCGGAGTTGTAATTCTCGGATCTGACAGAGAAATCAAAGAAGGCGACATTGTTAAGCCTACAGGAAGAGTTGTAGAGGTTCCTGTTGGCGAAGCAATGATTGGAAGAGTAGTTAATGCTCTTGGTCAGCCTATTGATGGCAAAGGACCGATCAAAACTTCAGAGAGCAGGCCAATCGAGAGTCCGGCTCCTGGAGTACTGGCAAGAAAGTCAGTACACGAGCCTATGCAGACAGGTATCAAGGCTATCGACTCGATGATTCCTATCGGCAGAGGCCAGAGAGAGCTTATCATTGGCGACAGACAGACAGGAAAGACTGCTATCGCAATTGATACTATTATTAATCAGAAAGGACAGGATGTAATCTGTATCTATGTTGCCATCGGACAGAAGGCATCAACAGTTGCTCACCTCCAGAAGACACTCGAGGACAGCGGCGCAATGGATTACACAATCATCGTAAGTGCGACTGCATCAGAGTCCGCACCTCTCCAGTACATGGCTCCATATTCAGGATGTGCTATGGGCGAGTACTTCAGAGACAAGGGACAGCACGTTCTCATCATCTACGATGATCTGTCAAAGCATGCTGTAGCATACAGAGCAATGTCATTGCTGCTCAGAAGACCACCTGGACGTGAAGCTTACCCTGGTGACGTATTCTATCTTCACTCAAGACTTCTTGAGAGAGCAGCTAAGCTTTCCGATGCACTGGGCGGCGGTTCACTGACTGCACTGCCTATTATCGAGACTCAGGCGGGTGACGTATCAGCATACATCCCTACTAATGTAATTTCCATCACAGATGGACAGATATACCTTGAGTCAGAACTCTTCTTCTCAGGCCAGAGACCAGCGGTTAACGCCGGAATCTCCGTATCCAGAGTAGGAGGAAACGCTCAGATCAAGGCCATGAAGCAGGTAGCGAGCAAGATTAAGCTCGAACTTGCCCAGTACAGAGAGCTGGCAAGTTTCTCACAGTTTGGTTCAGATATCGATGCTGATACAAAGGAGAGACTTGAGAACGGTAAGATTCTGATGGAAGTTCTGAAGCAGCCTCAGTATCAGCCTCTCAAAGTTGAGGACCAGGTAATGATTATTTATGCTGCAATCAACAAGTACCTGACTGATATCGGTGTTGAAAATGTAAAAGCATTCGAGCCTTATTTCCTCGAGTTCATGTCAATCAACCATCCTGGTGTTGGCGCTGCAATCGTGGAAGGCGGTAAGCTGACTGAAGAAATTGAAACAGAGCTCAAGGCAGCTATCGACGAATGCAAGAAAGCTTTTATCAAGGACAAGACAGACGGAGTATTATAGTAAGCCGGAATAATCGCAGATAGAAGAAAGGAGGTGTGAGTGATGGCAGAGTCTATACAGGACATTAAGAGGCGTATCAAATCCGTAACCAGTACAGAGAGAATTACCAATTCTATGAAACTGGTATCAGCGGGCAAGCTCAGAAAAGCTAAAGCCATTTTCGAAGAGACCAACGAAAACTCACATTTCATTACAAATGCAATAAGCGAACTGTTTAATTCCGGTGAAGACGTACCACAGGATTATCTTGAGGGCAACAGAGAAGTAAAGAACACTGCATACATCATCCTCACTTCAAGCAGGGGACTGTGCGGCGGTTTCAATACCAATATAATCAGAGCTGCCGAAGCAGAGATTCAGGCAGCAGACAGCGGAGCTGTTCTCGTAACAGTAGGTTCAAAGGGAAGAGATTACTTCCAGAAGAGGGGATACAATATTTGTGCAGAATATATGGATGCTCCGGAAGAGATCTCCTTCGGACAGGCGAGAATGCTCATTGCACCGATCCTCAAGATGTATGAGGCAAAAGAGATTGACAAAGTTGTGCTCATATACACAGCGTTCAAGAGCGCAATGGAGCAGGACGTTAAAGTTGAGACGCTGCTTCCTTTCAAGGTAAAAGAAGCGGAGTCTGATGCTATTGTCAATCAGGTTGACTACGAGCCTTCAGCAGAAGTCGTTTTCAACTACCTCATTCCTAAGTATGTTGAGATGCAGATATACTCAGCAGTAATTGAGTCAGCAACATGTGAGCATGCGGCAAGACGTATGGCAATGGAGAATGCTACAGATAACGCCAACGAGATGCTGGCTAATCTGAGCCTGACATACAACAGAGCAAGACAGACCGCAATCACCAACGAGATTATCGAGATTGTTGCCGGTTCTGAGGCGCAAAACTAGGAGATTTAACAGGGAGTCAGAAATGAACAAAGGAAAAATCCATCAGGTCATCGGACCTGTAATAGACATCAAATTCAATGAGGACGAGATGCCTGAACTCATGAATGCTGTCGAGATTATGCTTGGTGACAGACGTATTGTTACAGAAGTCGCACAGCATATGGGCGACGACATTGCAAGATGTGTAGCCCTTTCATCAACTGACGGACTCACAAGAGGCATGGAAGCCGTTGATACAGGAGCTCCAATCACTATTCCTGTAGGCGAAGAGGTTCTCGGAAGAATGTTCAACGTTCTTGGCGAGCCTATCGATGAGAAGCCTGCAGTAGAGACAGAGCAGACTGCATCAATTCACAGACCGGCTCCATCATTTGAGGAGCAGGATACATCCTCACAGATTTTTGAGACAGGTATCAAGGTTATTGACCTCATCGCCCCTTATACAAGAGGTGGTAAGGTTGGACTCTTCGGCGGTGCCGGAGTAGGTAAAACCGTTCTTATTCAGGAGCTCATCAGTAACATCGCCAGAGAGCACGGCGGTATCTCCGTATTCGCCGGCGTAGGTGAGAGAACAAGAGAAGGAAACGACCTGTACTACGAGATGATCGAGTCAGGCGTAATCGACAAGACAGCCATGGTTTTCGGACAGATGAACGAACCACCTGGAGCTAGAATGAGAGTAGCTCTTACAGGACTTACAATGGCTGAGTACTTCAGAGATCAGAAGAACCAGGATGTACTTCTGTTCATTGACAATATTTTCAGATTCACTCAGGCTGGTTCTGAGGTATCCGCTCTGCTCGGTCGTGTACCGTCAGCTGTAGGATACCAACCAACACTGTCAACTGAGATGGGTGCACTTCAGGAGAGAATCACTTCAACAAAGAAGGGTTCAATCACATCAGTACAGGCCGTATACGTACCTGCTGATGACCTTACTGACCCGGCACCGGCTACAACCTTCGCTCACCTGGATGCGACAACTGTACTTTCAAGAGCTATCACAGAGCTCGGTATCTATCCGGCCGTAGATCCGCTTGAGTCAACCTCAAGAATCATGGATCCGCGTATCCTCGGAGAAGAGCACTACAATGTAGCAAGAGGAGTACAGGAAGTGCTGCAGAGATACAAGGAACTGCAGGACATCATTGCTATCCTCGGTATGGACGAGCTTAGTGAGGAAGACAAGATTCTGGTTAACAGAGCAAGAAAAATTCAGAGATTCCTGTCACAGCCTTTCAGTGTAGCTTCACAGTTCACAGGAATGGAAGGAAAGTACGTTCCAATCAAGGAGACAGTACGAAGCTTCAAGGAGATTCTTGAAGGAAAGCATGACGACATTCCTGAGTCAATGTTCCTCTTCGCAGGAAGCATTGATGACGTTGTTGCAAAGTATGAGGCAAGCAAGAAGGATGCGTAGAGATGGCAAAAACTTTTAACTTAGACATTATCACACCGTCAAAGAAGTTCTACAGCGGTGAAGTAGAGCATGTTATCGTTCGCACCCCAGAAGGATACGAAGGTTTCCTTGCGGATCACACCTGGACATGCAAACTTCTCGATGAGGGAACCGTGCGTTTTATTGAGAAAGGTGCCGGTGAGAACAACTGGAAGAAAGCTGTTGCAGCGGGGGGATTCATTGATGTCAAGGACAGCATAATCATCTACACGGATGATATCAGCTGGGAGTAAAAGCTCTGCGGAATATGATTAGAGAAGCGTCGGTTTATTTCCGACGCTTTTTATTTTGTTAACGCAGCATCGGCATGCGAAAAACTGTCGGGATGAAGTGCATTTTCCTTTGCAAGCAGGTTTTTTTTACAATGCATAAACAATGTAAGAAGCATGATAAATATTAAAATGATATAATATAAAAAGTTTAATAATGAGGCGTGAACCTTTATGGGGGGAGAGGAAAAGCAATGAAAAAATTATTTGCAATTTTTATGACAGTTGCAATGGTTCTATCTTATACGCCAGCAACTGTCTTTGCGGCAGAAGGTCCTGTAGGCACCTTCTCCGTTGGAGGAGAGAGCTACGCAACACTCAGTGATGCGGTAGCAGTAGCGAAAGAGGGAGACAGAATTGATGTAAATGCTGCCGGCACTTATCATCTGACAAATCTTCCGAAAAATGTAACAGTAGAAGGAGCTGTAGGCGGCGTTATCTTCGACTGTAATGGTTCAGGAAGCATAGCTTCAGTTCCAAATGGTGCCACATTTGAGAATGTGACAATGAACTTTGGTGCTAGCGATTATCACGGCTTCCAGCATGCAGGAACAATCAACATGGTTGGTTGTACACTGAATGGAAAGTTCTTCAACTACGGAGACATGAATTTCAGCGGATGCACATTTAATGCACCGGGAACTGATGCATCAGGAGTAGCTAACGCTGATTATTCAATGTGGGCTTATGGTGGAAACCTTGCGTTCGATAACTGTACATTCAATGGTGCAGGAAAGTTCATCAACGTCTACAATGAAGGCGGCACTAAAACCAATGTTTCAGCAGATGGCTGCATATTCAATTCGACAGTGTCAAAAAAGGCTGCTTTCAATGTTAAGGAAACAAGCGGCAGCAATGTGCTTAATTTCAATGTTGAGCTTAACAACTGCACATGCAACGGCAGCTTCCCTGCAGCATCAAGCTCAGATGAACTCGTTGTTATAAGCGGACTCGTTCAGGTTGATGACAGAAAAGCTGAGGGATCAACTGAGGGCGGCAACATAAAAGTTTATGTTGATGGAGTTGAGGTTTATTCAACAGGAAAAGCATTTGCTCCAGATGAGAATGGAATCTATCACATAGCTGACGCGGCTTCGCTCGTTAAGTTCATGAATGTTGTAAACAGCGGAAAGAATTCAGCTGCAAAGGCTGTTCTCGACGCAGACATCGATATGAAGGACGTTGAGTTTGCCGGAATCGGTACAGGTTCAAATAAGTTCAGCGGAAGCTTTGACGGAAACGGAAAGACTGTAAGCAATGTAGCAATAGCAGCTAACGGCAACTATGCAGGTTTCTTCGGCGTTGTATATGATGCTGACATCAAGAACCTTACACTCAAGGATGTTAATGTTTCCAATACAGCTGGTGATTATACTGCTGCACTCGCTGGTGGAGGCTATGCGAGAATCGATGGCTGCACTATCGATGGCGGAAGTGTAACAGGCGTAGAGCAGGTCGGCGGAGTAATCGGCTACCTGTCATGCGGATATGTTAATGACTGTACAGTTAAGGATGTAACTGTAAAAGCAACAGTTGAGCGTGTCGGCGGAATCGCAGGCAAAGCCAATGTTGACAGCAGCTACGAAATCACAAACAACACTTTATGTGATGTAACAGTATCCGGAGCACTGTCCGCAGGCCTCATCGGACAGGTAATGACTGCTCAGGACAGAAATGAGTATCTGATTCAGGACAATACACTGAAGAATGTAAAGGTTCTCGACGAGAATGGTGACGATGCGTTCAACCCAATCGGAAACTTCAGAAGCGGAAGCTTTGACCCAAATGCTGTTACAGGCGGAAAGATCACAGGAAACAGCTGGAATCCTAGAACAAATCCTAATTCTTACAAAATGGTAAACCCTGCTGATGAAACTCAGTTTGTACTTATTGAGAATGTCAACAAGGCTACTGTAGATGAACTGGAAGGTGAAATCGCCGAGCTCAAAGCTGAGCTGGAAGCGATGAAGGAAGACAACTCGCAGCTTACAAAGCGCGTTGAGGAGCTGGAAAACGAAATCGCTGATCTCGAAGATGAGCTGGAAGCGATAAAGAAGGATAGCTCACTGGTTACTGCAGCAAACGAAGACCTCGAGAAGAGAATCGCAGAGCTTGAGAACAGTCTGATAAGAAGCATTTCAACAACACTTAAGGTTAAGGTAAAGAACTACAATTCTGTTAAGCTGTCATGGGTTGCAACAGGGGTTCCTGATGTAACATACACCATCTACTATAAGAGAAGCACTTCTGATACTTGGACAAAGTTCAAGGAAGTAGCCGGCACTGGAGATGGCGCGCTTATGACAGTTACAAAGACTGGTCTTAAGACAGGTGTAAAGTATAACTTCTATGTTGTTCCATCAGCTATGGGAACAAACGGCGAGAAGATTGATGGAGTAAAGTCTCTTACAGTATCTGCAAAGCCTGTTCCAAGTAAGACAAAGATTACTAAGCTTACAAAGGGAAAGACATACTTCAAGATAAACTACAAGAAGATTACAGGAACAACTAGATATCAGGTAAGATATCGTCTGAAGACTGGCGGAAAGTACAAGTACAAGACTACGAAGAACAGATACATCAAAGTAAGCAAGCTCAAGAGCAAGAGCACATACACTGTAAGCGTAAGAGCATACAGAACTGTAAACGGCAAAAGAGTTTACGGAGCATGGTCAACAGCTAAGAGTGTTAAGCTGAATTAGTCAAACAAGCGGTTAAGCCGCACAACAACCCCGCATAAAGCGGGGTTGTTTTTTTATGCGAACTGGGCAAAAAATCGGACACCTGTTTCTCGCGTTCGTCCTATACTACAGTTACAGAAACGAAGAATTAATGTTGTAACAGAACGAAGTGAGGATAATAGGATGAAAATATATTTCACAATTACAGGAACAAGATATTTCCATGGAGATGGATTCCTCGAATATGCAAAGGAGTTCCTAAAGCCGGGCACAGAAGTGCAGCTGATCAAGGAACCTGACAACGAATATGACAAAGAGGCAATCCTGGTTCGCTGGGGTGGACTTGGCGATATCGGCCATGTCGCTAACAGCGTTGGAACAGTCCTGGGCGAAAGTTACAGCGCAGGAAGACTTTACGATAAAATAGGCGACGAAGCTTTTGGCTACGTCGAGGCGGTCCTTCCGCACGGCATTCTCTGCTCTACGGGGACAACAAACGATTGGTAATCGGGGGGATTATTCGATATAGCTACTATTGAGGATGCATAGTGATTGATTTCAGAACTTCATTTTTTGGTGACTGCGCTGCGGTCACACCTCCTTTTTTAAAAATATAAAATTTGTCTATTTGAACTCAATATGTAGCAGAGAGCCGCTCAGGAAGAGCGGCTCTCATCATATCTATTCAGTTTTCTACTAGCGAGAGTGTGTTCTGCTGTAGCAGCTGTTGCTTTCTACAGTCCCAGATGCTCGCCAACCAGCACTACTTTGATTCTGCCGGGAACCATGCAGAATCTTGTGAATACCATGCTTGCACAGATGCAGTCAGGGCTGACGCAGTCTCCGCAGAGGCCATTTACTGTGCATGGTGTGTTGCCGTCAAAACGCTGAGCGTTGGCAGGTGCACACTCGTGGCGAACCATATTGTAAGCTGCCTTCATATCGCTGACAACCTTGTTCATGCCGGCAACAACTACGACACTTTTTGGTCCGAAAGTGAGAGCAGCAACTCTGTTGCCGAAACCGTCGATATTGAAGAGCTCACCGTTCTCAGTGATTGCATTACTTGACATCAGGAAAGTATCACAGTGGAGTGCCTGACGCATAACCTCTTCGCTTTCATCTGCAGGCACAGCACTTCTGTCGAGTACAGCCTGATTGCGCTCAGCAAGTTTTTCCTTGATGCCGAGCTGATCAACAGTCATAGTTCCGCCCCATGAAACCACGTCTTCCGCAGGAATGAGTGAGAGCACCTTTTCTACGGCATCTTCTGCAGTTGAGCAATAGTAAGCATCGAACTGGCGATGCTTGAGAGCCTCAACAATTTTTGGGCCTGCCTTATCATATCTCTTCTTTGTAGGTTCTAACATAATAATCTCCTTTCCCTATCGAGGTGCTGCTGTGCAGAGCACCTGTAATAAACTAACTTAGAGTGAAATCTCCTCATAAGAAGCGAGGAAGTCAGTGATTTTTGCCTTGATTGCTTCGTGAGCTGCTTCTGAATCTGACTCAATATTGAGAGGCAGAACAGGATCATGCAGGGACTTCCTGAGGAGGAACCAGCCCTTGCCTTCAGGAATATCGAAATTCACGCGAACGCCCTCGTAATTAGGAAGCTCCAGTGAAAGTCCCTCTGCTGAATCCGCCCATGCGGTCATGTCTTCGAGGACTTGAGCGCCGAGTGCGCCGAAATCTTCAGCCGCATTATTATAGCGAAGCTCCTCAGAAACTGCAGGTGATGCAAGCTTCTCGATGAGTGAATCGATAGTTTTTCCCTCCTTCTTGAGAGCCGCTGCAGCCTTGACTATGAGGGCTGCAAGGTATGCTCCGTCATCGAGGAAGTAGTTCTCTGAATATGCAGCGTGGCCTGAAGTCTCGATGGCAAGGAAGGCATCTTCTCCCTCGTTGCAGAGCTCGATGGCCTTGTTGATAACATTGCGGTAACCTCTCTTGAAGCGAAGGTGTCTGAGTCCGAGCTCATTCTCGAGGAAATCGTGGAGCTCGTTGGAAGTGATACTGTCAGTAACAACAGTTCCGCCCGGATGCTCAGCAGCTTTGAGGACAGCGGCGAGAGCCACGATCTCGTTGCGCGCAAGAGGCTTACCGGATGGAGATACTGCCGCACTTCTGTCTACGTCAGTGTCGAAAATCAAACCGAGGTCAGCACCTGTTTCTTTTACGCGGGTACAGATTGAAGCCATGGCGTCCTTGTTCTCCGGATTAGGTGCATGGTTAGGGAATGTGCCGTCAGGTTCGAGGAACTGGCTTCCGGACACATCAGCCCCGAGGCGTTCGAGAACCTGAGTTGCAAAAAAGCCTCCGGCTCCGTTGCCGGCATCAACAACAATCTTCATGCCGTTCAGGAATCCTATCTGCTGACGAAGCTGTGCAGCATACATATCCATCAGATTGCATTTATCAGATTCGTAATACTCACCGATGAAATTAATCTTGTTAGCCTTAGTGAGTATTGCGGTGATGTCTTCTTTATCAAGGCCACCTTCAGCTGTGAAGAATTTAAAGCCGTTGCGGTTATATGGCAGGTGGCTTGCGGTAATCATAATAGCGCCGTCGAACTCGTAGTAAGGCATTACGGTTGACATGAACATGGCAGGAGTCGATGAGAGACCTGCTTCAGTAACCTTTGCACCCATTATGCAGATGCCCCTTTTGAGTCCTTCCATAAGAACATCGGATGTGAGTCTTGAATCGTGACCGATGCAGATGTTTAAGCAGGTCGGATTCTTCTCAACCTTAAGAGAAAGCCAGTGAACGAAAGCTGAAGCAATTCTTCCTGCCTCAAGTGCGCTGAGGTTGACCTCTTCACCGGGTACGCCTTCCATGGAAATACCCCTGATATCACTGCCGTTCTGCAGTTTAAGTAATCCTTTTTTCATAATTAACCTCCATTGGTTGTATCCGCCTTTATTATACTATTTTTGATTGACACTTCCATTACTTAACAATAAACTTAATAATAGATTTGTGTAAAAAGGGGGCTTTTGATGAGCGGAAAGAAACGTAAATCGGGTAAGGTAAGAAAGATAGCTATGGATGTTATTTTAGTGTGCCTTATCTGCATCGCGGGTCTCAGCATATACAATATAGTAAAGATACTGAACAACTATCATATCGGACAGAAGACATATAATGAGATCGCAGAGCTTGCGAATATCGATATAGAAGAAGAATTCACTGGAGATATTGACTGGGATGCTTTATTGCAGCAGAATCCGGATACCATCGCATGGCTTTATCTAAAGGGTACAAAGATTAACTATCCGGTAGTTCAGTCAAAAGATAACGACTACTACCTCAGAAGGATGTTCAACGGAGCATCGGGAATCGGAGGAACACTTTTCGCTGATTACAGAGCGGCAAGCGATTTTAGCGGATTCAACTCCATCATCTATGGACATCATATGAGGGACAGCTCAATGTTCGGAGCCCTCAAGTCATACACAAGTTATGACTATGCGAAGGAGAATCCGAGATTCGAACTGATTACGCCAAAGGAGAAGTATCATCTTGAGGTAATTGCTTTCCTGAATATTCCGGCGGACAGCAGTGCGTACCAGATTGTTACAGGCGGCAGGGATGCCAAGGAACAGTATATCAGCCTTATCAACAGTCTCGCATCATACCAGACCGGCGTAAGTTATGGCCCGGATGACCATCTTGTAATGATGTCAACTTGTGCATATGAGTATGAAGATGCAAGATATGCGGTAATTGGTAAACTTGTACCTTGGGAAAAATAGCATATTTTCAGCTTTTGTGTTATAATATCTGTCGCGGTATTGCAAGGAGCGTGCCGAAGTATGTATAAGCGAAAGGATCGCAGCTATGGAATATAAGATGAATATTGCAGGACTTGACAGAAACCTGCCACTTTGTAAAGTATCGGATGACCTCTACATCGCCGGTTTTATCATGTTCAACGACGTTGAGATTACAGTTGCATGTGCTAAGGCTCTGCTTGAACAGGCGCCTGAGTTTGATGTAATCGTTACAGCTGAGAGCAAGGGAATTCCTCTGGCATATGAGATGGCAAAGCAGGCTGGCAACAAGCCATACATCGTTGCCAGAAAGGGCGAGAAGCTTTACATGCAGGATGTAGTTAAGGTTCAGGTTAACTCAATCACTACAGACCACATCCAGACACTCTGTCTTGGAAGAGACGAGAAAGATCAGATTGACGGAAAGAGAGTTCTCATCGTTGATGATGTAATCAGCACAGGTGAGTCACTCGCAGCAATCGAGAAGCTGGTCGATGCTGTTAACGGAAATATCGTAGGAAAGATGACTGTTCTTGCAGAGGGCGAGGCGGCAGACAGAAAGGATATCACATATCTTGAATACCTGCCTCTGTTCAAGGCAGATGGAACAATTGCCTAGGTGCAGTCCATATTAAGATAAACGAAGGACCGGCTTTCGTAGCCGGTCCTTTATGAATAGGGAGAGACTGGAAAGTACATGAGAACGCAGGGAAGCGGAAAGAAACGGTTTGACGGCAAAGAGTACGACACCGTCGAAGTCAATACAATTAAAGATATTATCGTCAATACATCATATGAATATCCGGACAGGATTGCGTATATGTATAAAACGAGCCACAGAGAGAAGTTCAGAGAGCTGACCTATGGAGAATTTCGCGAGATGATGGACGCAATGGGTACAGCTATGATTCACAAGGGGCTGAAGAATGCCAAGATTGCGGTTCTCGGAGAGAACTCTTACAGATTTGCTCTTTCGTATTTCACTACAGTGTGCGGAGTCGGAACTATAGTTCCAATCGACAAGAATCTTCAGACAGAAGAGATAAAAGGTCTTCTCGAAAGGGCGGACGTAGAACTTGTTTTCTGTAATACAAAGCAGCTCGAAAAGATCAGACCTCTGCTCGATGAGCTTGAGAAACTCAAATATATCGCGGTAATGCAGGAAGCCGCATTCGACGATGAAGATGAGAGAATTTTCTCGCAGGACGACCTTATCGACCAGGGAAGAGAACTTCTGATGAAGAATGATGGTTCGTATATCGACGCGAATGTTAAGCCTGACGACCTGGCGACAATTCTTTTTACCAGCGGAACAACAGGCCTCGCAAAAGGCGTTATGCTCTCGCACAAGAATTTCGCAAAGAACGTGGAGAATATGTCGAAATATTTCCGCGGGCCTAAGGGCGCAAGAGTTCTGAGTGTGCTGCCTATGCACCACGCATACGAGATGACCTGCACCTGCATGACTGTTTTCTACCAGGGAATGACAGTAGTTATCTGCGAGGGACTGAAGCACCTGCAGAGCAATTTCATAGAAGCGAAGTGCAATATTATGCTCGGAGTACCGCTGGTTTTCGAGAATATTCATAAGAAGATTTTCAAGCAGGCGGAGAAGAGCGGACAGCTTGAGACTCTGAAGAAGGGTCTTGAGTTCTCAAGAAAATGGGACGTAGAGAACACCAGCAAGTTCATGACAAGGAAGCTTTTCAAATCGGTGCAGAGTGTTTTCGGCAAAGACCTCTACTGCCTCATCGTCGGGGGCGCCGCTGTAGATTCACAGGTTATACGCGACTTCAAGACTATGGGACTTCCAATCATTCAGGGATACGGCATGACGGAGTGTGCACCGCTTATTGCACTGAATCCTGACAGATACAGTACGGATTCGGCGGCAGGACTTCCGATTCCGGGAACTGAGGTGCGGATTTTCGAAGAGGACGAATTCGGAATCGGAGAGATTATCTGCAGAAGTGATTCGGTTATGCTCGGATACTACAAGGATCCGGAGACTACAGCTGAGACAATTGTAGACGGCTGGCTGCATACAGGAGACTACGGATACATCGACGAGGACGGCTGGATACACATAACGGGACGAAAGAAGAACGTAATCGTAACAAAGGGCGGTAAGAATATTTTCCCTGAGGAGATAGAGTTCTACCTTCTGCAGAATGAGGAGATTAAAGAAGTAATCGTATACGGCAGAGAGGATCTAACAGATGATGTAGTGTGCACAGCCCTTATCGTGCCGAATACAGATATCCTTAAAGACGAGGACCGCAAAGTATACGAGAGACTTAAGGCCATCGTTGAGGATGCCAACTCGAAGGTTCCTCCATACAAGAGAATCAAGCGTATCGAAGTGAGGGACGCTGAGTTCATTAAGACAACAACTCTCAAAATCAAGCGTTTTGAGAAAGATAATTATAACTACAAGTACGACAGTACAACGTTTGAAGAAAGAAGATTCTAAGAGAGGTAAGAAATGGACAGATATCCATGCCTTGTGATGAATCACGAGGCTATTCAGTACAACGTTGCCACAATTCGCAAGTGGTGCGATGATGCGGGAATCAGATTCTGCGGTGTTATTAAGGGTGCTAACGGCACAAGTGAGCTTATTGCAGACTATGTTGCCGGCGGCGCAGAGATGATTGGTTCATCAAGACTTGCTCAGCTGAGAAGAGTTAAAGAAGGAGGCTACAAGGTTCCTGCTGTGCTCATCCGTGTTCCTATGCTCAGCGAGATTGAAGAAGTTATCGAGCTGGCGGAATACAGCCTTAACAGCGAGATGGTAACTCTTGAGGCTCTTAACGAAGCAGCACTCAAGGCAGGTGTTAAGCACAAGGTGGTTCTCATGGCTGACCTCGGCGACCTGCGTGAGGGATGGTTCGACCACGATGAGCTCCTTGCAGCGGCAGTCAGAGTCGAGAATGAGCTCGACGGTCTGGAACTTGCAGGTATCGGCACCAACCTCGGCTGCTACGGTTCAGTAGTGCCGGATGCAAACAATATGAATCAGCTGGCAGCGCTTGCAGATCGTGTTGAGGAGGCCGTTGGACACGAGCTTGAAATCGTATCCGGCGGAGCAACATCAAGTCTCAAGCCTCTGATGGACGGGGATATGCCTTCAAAAATCAATATGCTCAGAGTCGGTGCGGCAAATATTGTTGGCAAGCTCGAGGATGTAAGAGTGTACTACGACGTGAAGGAGATGGACGACCTGAGAGACGATTGTTTTACACTGAGAGCTCAGGTTATCGAGCGTAAAATCAAGCCTACTCATCCAATCGGAACTCTCGGCGTTGATGCTTTCGGAAAAACTCGCGAGTATGCTGACCGCGGAATGCGCGAAAGAGTGCTTCTCGGAATCGGAAGACAGGACTACGGCGATATTGATGACATAGTTCCATGCTATGAGGGAGCTGAAGTTATCGGTGCATCAGGTGATCACACAATAATTGATATAGAGGAGTGTTCACATAAACCGGCAATTGGTGATATAATGGAGTTCAAACTCAAATATAGTGCAATAATGAGTCTCACATCAAGTGAGGATGTCAAACACTGCGAGATATAAGGTTAATAAAGCCCCTAGGGGAGTGTCGTATACGAAAGGAGCTATAATGGCAAATATTAATGAAATGACAAGAGACGGTTTTGATAAGCTTAATGAAGAGCTTAATGAACTTATTACCGTAACTCGTCAGGAGAATGCTGAAAGACTTAAGGAAGCTATCTCATACGGAGATATCTCAGAGAACGCTGAGTATGATGCAGCCAAGGATGCACAGGCAGAGACTGAGGCAAGAATTCAGGAGATCGAGGCAATCCTGCGTACAGCAAAGGTTGTTGACGATGACAGCGATGAGGATGACGCTTCAGTTCAGACTGGAAGATATGTCAAAGTAAAGGACCTCGACCTCGATGAGGTTGCAGAGTACAAGATTGTAGGTACAACTGAGGCAAATCCTTTTGAGGGTCTGCTTTCAAACGCATCAGATGTGGGCAAGGCTCTTATCGGCTGCCACGTTGGTGATGTTATTGAGTTCGATATTCCGGATGGAATTGCAAAGTACGAAGTACTGGAGGTTAGAAAGTAAATGTCAGAGAATAAAGAGCAGGTAAAAGCTAATCAGCAGCAGGAGCGCGAGCTCACAGAAGCTGAGGTTAACGAGCAGCGTCAGATTAAGAGAGACAAGCTGCAGGCTCTTCGTGATATGGGAAGAGATCCTTTCGTTGAGGAGACTTTTGATGTAACAGCACACAGCATGGACATCAAGGATAATTTTGAAGCAATAGAGGATCAGGAAGTTGCCGTTGCAGGAAGAATCATGGCCTTCAGAAGAA
The DNA here is from genome assembly GCA_045642105.1 of Anaerovoracaceae bacterium. Lineage (GTDB taxonomy): Bacteria > Bacillota > Clostridia > Peptostreptococcales > Anaerovoracaceae > Crickella. The sequence continues at coordinate 24,855 of JAZUII010000004.1, forward strand.
TGGGTAAGGTTGCCTTTGTCGACATGCAGGACAAGCAGGGACGTATCCAGATTTTCGTTGCACGTGACAATATCACTGCTGAAGAGTACCAGGTATTCAAGACATATGATGTAGGTGACATCATCGGTGTTAACGGTGTTGTTTTCAAGACTAAGACAGGAGAGGTTTCTGTAAGAGCAGAGAAGGTTACACTTCTGTGCAAGTCACTTCAGGTTCTTCCTAACAAGTGGCATGGACTCAAGGACCCTGACCTCAGATATCGTCAGAGATATGTTGACCTCATCGTAAATGAGGATGTTAGAGAGACATTCAGAAAGAGATCCAAGATTATTTCAACAATGCGTCGTGTTCTCGAAGAGGATTACGACCTTATCGAGGTTGAGACACCTGTACTCGGCAACATTGCCGGCGGTGCTGCTGCAAGACCTTTTATGACACACCACAACACACTCGATATCGACCTGAGCCTCAGAATCTCACTTGAGCTTCACCTCAAGAGACTCATCGTCGGCGGACTTGACGGCGTATACGAGATCGGCAAGGTTTTCCGTAACGAGGGAATGGACAAGAACCACTCACCTGAGTTCACATCAATGGAGGCTTACAAGGCTTATGTTAACCTCGAGACAATGATGGACCTCATGGAGCAGGTTGTATATAAGTGCGCTATGGAAGTAAATGGCACTCCAATCATCAAGTACGGTGACAAGGAGTTCGACGTAACACCTCCATGGAACAAGATCGATATGACAGAGGCAGTAATCAAGGTTACAGGCATCCCATTCGACAAAATCACAACTGACGAAGAGGCAATCGCTGCTGCCAAGGAGTACGGCATGCACTTCGAGGACGAGTCAGAGTGGAGCAGAGGTAAGCTGATTGCTGAGATGTTCGAGGACTACTGCGAGGACATCCCTGGATTCCTCGATGGCCCATGCTTCGTATGCGGTCACCCACTCGAGATTTCACCTCTCGCAAAGAAGGATCCTGCAGATCCTAGAATCACAAGAAGATTCGAGTCATACATCAACGGCTGGGAGATTTCCAACGCATTCTCAGAGCTCAATGACCCAATCGATCAGTTCGAGAGATTCACTGAGCAGCAGAGACAGCTCGACTGCGGTATCGACGACGAGGCTCATCCAATGGATACAGACTTCGTTAACGCGCTCGAGGTTGGAATGCCTCCAACAGGCGGAATCGGTATCGGCGTAGACCCCCTCGTAATGCTGCTCACAGACAGCGCAACAATCAGAGACGTACAGCTTTTCCCGACTATGAAGCCGGAGTCGAAATAGCAAGAAGCGAGCCCTTCGGGGCTCGCATTTTTTATTGTGCGGCGAAGATCATGTGCCTGGGCTTATCTGGATGAACCTGGGCACACGGATTTTTCGCTATAGAGGTGTAGCCCTCGAATTTGCAACCATTCTATTAGCGGTGACTGATTTTGGACACACTGTTTTTTCGCTATAGCGACATAGCCCTCAAATTTGCAACCATCTAAGGGGTTTTCAAAGCAATATTCTGCAGAAAAATCGCTTTCCGATAATTCAAACATCGGTCCAAATGGTTGCAAAAGTAAGACCTCTTGTCTTATAGTGCAAAATCTGTGTGTCGGAAATTCCGGAGTGAACAGATGATGGTTGCAAAAAACAGGGTTTAAGCTCCATAGTGCTAAAAGCCTTTGCCTGAGCTCGCCCGGATGAATCTACGTACTTGCGCGGGTGTGATAAAAGCGTGTGCCTGTGATAGAATTGAAGCATCTAAGGGAAAGGAGATTGCTGATGATTGACAAGCTCAAGGCAACCGTGCTGGTTGATAATGTAAGCGCAAACGGATTGCTCGGCGAGTGGGGTTTGTCCTTATATATTGAGGATGGCAGGGAAGTTATACTGCTTGACACCGGAGCGTCAGATCTTTTTGCGCGGAATGCGTCAGCTCTGGGGAAAAGTCTGGCTGCGGTTGATTATGCGGTGCTTTCGCATGCGCACAATGACCATTCGGGAGGATATGAGGAATTCTTCCTGCAGAATCACAAAGCAAACTGCCACGTTACAAAGCCAACATCAACCAACTG
>JAZUII010000005.1:0-7762 GCA_045642105.1 Anaerovoracaceae bacterium
GCTACAGGTTCGTCAAAGGCACATGATGCCAAGTCGGTTGAGACCTGCGGAGCTGAGGTTCAGAAGGGTATCGCACCTGAGGAGAGAAAGATTCAGAGACTCTTCAGAAACGGTGAAGCTACTCGTATGATTAAGAGATGTAATGACTTCGGTGCAGGCGGAGTATCCGTAGCTATCGGAGAACTTGCGGACGGACTTGATATCGACCTTAATGCTGTTCCAAAAAAGTACGAGGGACTTGACGGAACAGAGCTTGCAATCGCTGAGTCACAGGAGAGAATGGCGTGCGTAGTTGCAGAGAGAGACGTAGAGAAGTTCATGGAACTTGCGGCTGCTGAGAATCTGCAGTGCGTATCGGTTGCTGTTGTAACCGAGAGACCATATCTCACAATGAGATGGAACGGCAAGACAATTGTGGATATTTCAAGAGAATTCCTTGATTCCAACGGAGCTGACAAGCACATTACTGTCGCTCCTGAGGCTCCAAAGGAGTGGAAGAAGACTGTAAAAGGCAACTTTGCACAGAACTACATAAATGAGGCAAATGACCTCAATATCTGCTCGAAGAGAGGTCTCAGCGAGAGATTTGACTCGACAATAGGTGCGGGTTCAGTTCTGATGCCGTTCGGAGGAAAGAATCAGCTCACACCTATTCAGGCTATGGTTCACAAAATTCCTCTTATCAAGGGACACACGGACGATTGCTCATTTATGTCGTGGGGCTATAATCCGTTCATCGCAGAGAAGAGTCCATACCATGCAGCATACCTTGCTGTTGTAGAATCATGCTCCAAACTGATTGCAACAGGCGCGGACTTTAAGGATACATATCTCTCCTTCCAGGAGTACTTTGAGTCACCACGCAAGGATCCTAAGAGATGGGGCAAGCCTTTTGCCGCTCTTCTCGGTGCATTTGAGGCACAGATCGGACTCGGCGTCGGCGCAATCGGCGGAAAGGACTCGATGTCCGGATCCTTTGAGAACATCGATGTTCCGCCAACACTCATATCTTTTGCCGTAACTACAGGTACAGTTCCTGAAGTTATAACGCCTGAGTTCAAGAAGGCCGGTCACAAAGTATATGTAATTGAACCGGAGACAGACGCAGAGGGACTTCCTGCTGCAGAGTCACAGCTCGCAGTATACGACAAAATGACTGAGCTTATGAGAGCCGGCAAGGTTTGTGCATGCTACACACCGACAATAGGCGGCGTTGCAGAAGCTGTTCTTAAGATGGCAATCGGTAATGGGTTTGCCTTTGACTATAATGCAGATATCACAGATCAGGATATCTTCGGATATAAATACGGTTCATTTGTGTTCGAAGCTGCAGAGGATTTCGATCCTGACTGCATTGCAGGTGAAGCTAAGATGTCTATCTGTGAGCTCGGCACAATCACAGACGGCAGTGAGATGACAAGAGGTGAGGATTCAGTAGAGATGAGACTCCTCATCGGCGCTTATGAGAACAAACTCGAGAGCGTATATTCCTGCAATATTCCGGATGAGAAGGGTGCAGTAAGAAATTTTGAGTACAGGGCAAAAGCATGGCCTGTAGCTAATTACAAGTCAGCCAAGCCAAAGGTTCTCATCCCAGCTTTCCCTGGAACCAACTGCGAGTTCGACTCAGCAAGAGCTGTAAGAGAAGCTGGCGCAGATCCGGAAATCATCGTAATCAAGAATCGGTCAAGTGATGACATCAAGAGATCGGTAGAGGAATTTGCTGATAAGCTCAAGCAGGCTCAGATGGTATTCATCCCTGGCGGTTTCTCAGGCGGAGACGAGCCGGACGGTTCAGCAAAGTTCATCACAGCCTTCTTCAGAAATGATGCAATCAAAGAAGAAGTTACAGCTCTCCTCGATAACAGAGATGGACTGATGTGCGGAATCTGCAACGGTTTCCAGGCACTTATCAAGCTGGGACTTGTTCCATACGGCAAGATCATCGATACAGATGAGAACTGCCCAACTCTTACATACAACACTATCGGCTGTCACCAGTCCAGAATCGTTAATGTAAGAGTTGCTTCCAACAAGTCACCATGGCTCAGAAATACTCAGGTCGGAGACATCTATGCTGCTCCAATCTCACACGGTGAGGGACGTTTCCTCGCAAGTGAGGAACTCATCATGCAGCTCGCAGCAACAGGCCAGATTGCAACACAGTACGTTGACATGAACGGAGATGCGACAAGCATGGTTCACTTTAACCCTAACAACTCCGCTTACGCAATCGAGGGAATCACATCACCGGACGGCAGAGTTTTCGGTAAAATGGCTCACGCCGAGCGTGTAGGCGATGGCCTGTATAAGAACGTGCCTGGTGAATATTTCAACAGAATGTTCGAGAGCGCAGTTCGCTATTTCAAGTAAAAACTGATATATTCGATGATAAAGAGAAGAAGCTGTCGCACTAACGAAATCAGTCGTTAGTGCGACAGCTTCTTAATTTCAACTTTTCAAACTTATAATCAATTCACTCAAAGGGGATTGCCAACAGTTGTTCTGAAGTATTCTGCTTTTGAATAGTAAACTTCAGAACTCAAGCTGGCAACGGTATGGGGAGTACCACTTTCGGGTCCTTTTGAACAAAAATGCAGAAATACGGACCAGCGGAGCGGCGAGCGACCTGCAGAAATTTGTTTTTTGACATCAAAAAAATACAAGATTTATTGTATCGAAAAAGCCGCCGAGATGTTATAATATGAATATGCGTAAGCGCACATAATTGTGTTGCGCTGATTTTCACAAACATGATTAATAAGGAGATTCTATTAATGAAGACTGATGTACAGATTGCACAGGAAGCAAAGATGCTTCCAATCACTGAGATCGCTGCAAAACTCGATATTCAGGACGATGAGATCGAGCAGTACGGAAAGTATAAGGCAAAGATTGATATCAATATTCTGAACAGACTTCAGGATAAGCCGGATGCTAAGCTGATCCTCGTGACAGCTATCAACCCAACACCTGCCGGTGAGGGAAAGACAACAACTAATGTTGGTCTTTCAATGGCACTGAACAAGCTCGGATACAAGACAGTAACAACTCTGAGAGAGCCTTCTCTCGGACCTTGCTTCGGCGTAAAGGGCGGAGCTGCAGGCGGTGGATATTCACAGGTAGTTCCAATGGACGACATCAACCTGCATTTCACAGGTGACTTCCACGCTATCACATCAGCACACAACCTGCTCGCAGCTATGGTAGATAACAGCATCCACCAGGGCAACCCACTCGACATCGTAACAAAGAGAGTCGTATGGAAGAGAGTAGTTGATATGAATGATAGAGCTCTTAGAGATATTATCATCGGCCTTGGAAAGAAGGGCGACGGTGTAATGAGAGAGTCTGGCTTTGATATCACAGTAGCTTCTGAGATTATGGCGATCCTCTGTCTTGCAACAAGCAGAGAGAACCTCAAGGAGAGACTTGGCAAGATGGTTGTTGCTTACAACTCAAAGGGTGAGGCTGTAACAGCTGAGCAGATTGGAGCAACAGGTGCAATGGCACTCCTCCTCAAGGATGCTATCAAGCCTAACCTCGTTCAGACACTCGAGAACACACCTGCAATCATCCACGGCGGACCTTTCGCTAACATCGCTCACGGATGCAACTCAGTTATGGCTACAAAGGTTGCCCTCAAGCTTGGTGACTACGTAGTAACAGAGGCTGGTTTCGGTGCTGACCTCGGAGCTGAGAAGTTCTTCGACATCAAGTGCAGAGCAGCAGGACTCAAGCCAGCAGCAACAGTTATCGTTGCTACAGTAAGAGCTCTCAAGATGCACGGTGGCGTAGACAAGAAGGAGCTCGGACCAGAGAACCTCGAGGCACTTGAGGCTGGTTGCGCTAACCTTCTCCAGCACATCGACAACATCAAGAAGTACGGTGTTCCAGCAGTAGTAGCAATCAACAGATTCCCTACAGATACAGATGCTGAGCTCGAACTCCTCGATAAGCTCTGCAAGGAGAAAGGCGCAGACGTAGTTCTTTCAGAAGTATTTGCAAAGGGCGGCGAAGGCGGACTTGAGCTTGCAAAGAAGGTTGTTGAGATTACAGATACAGTTGAGTCAAACTTCGCACCAATCTATGATGCTGAGGCTTCAATCCCAGAGAAGATTGAGACAATCGCTAAGGAAATCTACAGAGCAGACGGCGTAGACTTCACAGCAGAGGCAATGAAGCAGATTGCTGACCTCGAGAAGCTCGGACTCGACAAGGGCCCTGTATGCATGGCTAAGACACAATACTCATTCTCAGATGACGCTAAGCTCCTCGGCGCTCCAAGCGGATTCAGAGTAACAGTAAGAGAGGTAAAGATCAGCGCAGGTGCTGGATTTATCGTTGCTCTCACAGGATCAATCATGACAATGCCTGGACTCCCTAAGGTACCTGCTGCTTGCGGCATGGATATCATGGAGGATGGAACAATCATCGGACTTTCATAATATTGACCTGATTAATTACCTATAAGATTGAGAAACCTCCCTTGGGTATTAACCTGAGGGAGGTTTTTTTGCTGCGCTTCTACAATCCCGTTCACACACCATTCCTTATGGAAAGAGTTGGCATGTGATATAATAATGCAGAAGAACACAGATACGATGTATCAATTATGTGGAGGAATATAATGAAACACTGGAAATGTACACTGGGACTGGTTCTGTGTCTGGTGATGACACTGGCCGTAACGCCAAATAGGGTATTTGCTAGCGAAGGCTCCTGTGGAGATAATCTGACATGGAAGCTGGATGAAGGCATGGATGAAGGCACATTGATTATCAGCGGTGAAGGAGACATGTATGATTTTGAATCCGGTTCTTTACCTTGGCGTTTTCAATTAAACGAGATAAATAAGATCATAATAGAAGATGGGGTGACACACATCGGTAATTATGCGTTTGAGTACGCAGAAAACCTGACCGATGTAACGATGCCCGGTAGTTTGACAAGCATAGGCTGTAACGCCTTTGCATGGTGTAATAAACTCGGCAATATAACGATACCTGATAGTGTTACCAGAATCGACGGATCCGCGTTTTGGAGATGCAGCAGCCTGTCCGGCATGACCATAGGAAACAGTGTAACAAGCATTGGCAGTGATGCGTTTAAACTCTGTTACAATCTGACCGAAATAACCATACCGGCAAGCGTGGAAAAACTTGGCAGTTCTGTATTTGAAGATTGCAGCGGACTGACCGATGTTATATTTCAGGGCAATGCTCCTGAGCTTGGATTCGAAATGTTTGATGGTGTGACCGCCACAGTCCATTATCCATGTAGTGATGAAACATGGACAGACGACGTGAGAAAGCCTTACGGTGGCGCGCTGACTTGGGTTACCAAGCATACTGAAGTAGTAGATAGAGAGAAAAAGGAAGCTACTTGCGGCGAAGACGGACATGAAAAGGTATCTCATTGCAGCGCGTGCAGACAGATCCTTTCTGACGCTGGAACTATTCCGGCAACGGGCGAGCATACTGAAGTAATAGACATGGAAGCAAAGGCGCCTACCTGCGTTGAAGATGGACATGAAAAGGTATCCCATTGCAGCGTGTGCGAAAAAAGCCTTTCAAGAGGAACTCGAATTCCGTCTACAGGAGTGCATACAGAAGTAATAGATAAGAGCGTAAAGGCTACCAGTACCAAGACCGGTCTGACTGAGGGTTCACACTGTGCAGACTGCGGCAAGGTGATCAGGAAGCAGACTCTTACGCTGGCTAAGCCTGTACTGACAAGTGGCACAAAGAACATTGCCACAAGAAAAATCGTAGTAAAGTGGTACAAGAACAGCACCTGCACAGGATATCAGGTGAAGTATGTTACAGGCAGCACCACAAAGACAGTAAAGGTTTCTGGCAAATCAACTCTTAGCAAGACATTGAGCAGCCTGAAAAAGGGCAGGACTTACAAGGTGTATGTCCGCTGTTATAAGACTGTAGGAAGCAAGACTTACTACTCTCCATACTCCGCTTACAAGAGCGTGAAGGTAGCAAAGTAAAAGCCGGCGAGACATTTACGAAAGAGGGTATTTGAGATGAGTGATTGGCTGATTCAGGCAATAGGTTTTGCCGGAATGCTGTTCTATGTTATTTCATATCAGGTTAAATCTAACAAATTGCTGTTCATATGGCAGATGATTGGAAGTGCGACTTTTATTCTGCAGATGTTTCTGCTTGGCGGAATCAGCGGATGTTTCGGGCTTGTGCTGATTGTGGTAAGAAACCTGCTGCTGTCGCAGGAGGAGAGGTGGCACTGGGTCAGAAGCTGGTGGATTGCAGCGGCAATCATAACGGCGAGTGCGGTGAGCACTTATATCAGCTGGAGCGGATGGATAAGCATTCTTCCGTGGCTGGCAGTTGCCTCAAGCACAATCTGCTACTGGACATTCAATGCGCGCAATATAAGGCTGTCAAATCTCTTTGTTGCATCACCTGCGTGGATTATATATGACATATGCGTGTGGACAATCGCGGGCATACTGTCAGAGAGTTTTACAATGATATCGATACTTGTATCGATATATCGCTACGGCTGGAAATCGCTGGGCGAGAACAGGTTTGAATAAGAACCAGAAGCGAAAGAGCTGCTGCACTAACGAAATCAATTGTTGGTGCGACAGCTCTGTTTATATGAGAGGATTGTGCCTGAAAGCTGGCACAGGTAAATTGGCACTATATGGCGGTAAGCCATACTTTTGCAACAATTAGCAGACAATATATTGAATTCGGGCACAGGTAAATTTCGCTATAGGACGATAGCCCTTGTTTCTGCAACCATTTACAGAGGCTCTTGATAAGGAATTATAGGAAAAAACGACTGAAATGAATGACAAATTGTTGCAAATTTGAGGGTTATATTGCTATAGTGCCAAAAGTCCTTGCCCGAAAGTGCGAACATCGTTTGCAATTGTTGCAGATTTGAGACTTGTATAGCTATAGTGCCAAATCCATGTGCCCGGGTGCACTTGTGCTCGTAAGCAGACGCAAAAAATGAGCCGGCACAATGCCGACTCATTTATATTGTTTATTAATAGAATAGATTACTCTTCAACAGGCTTTCTCTCTTTGCGAGCTTCTGCTGCAAGAACTCCTTCCTCAACGTTCTCGTAATCGTTAGTAAGCTTGAACTTGTCAAGGAGATAGAAAACGAGACCGAGGAGCATTGCAACTACTGCAGCAAGACTCATTCCTGTGAGCTGTGATGAACCGATGTTAACAGCTGCACCGGAGAGACCTGTAACAAATACTACTGATGTAAGAGCAAGATTACGTGGCTTTGCATAGTCAATCTTTGAGTCAACCATGAGTCTGATTCCGGAAGCACCAATCATTCCGTAGAGCAGGAAGCTTACGCCGCCCATTACAGGACCAGGGATTGTCTGGATGAGGCCGGAAGCCTTTCCGATGAAGGAGAGCAGGATTGAGAATACTGCAGCTCCGCCGATTACCCATACACTGTATACTCTTGTGATAGCCATAACTCCGATGTTCTCACCGTAAGTTGTTGTAGGAACTGATCCGCACATACCGGAGATTGCTGTTGAAAGACCGTCAGCGAAGATTGATCTGTGGAGACCAGGATCCTCGAGGAGGTTCTTTCCAATAATCTCTGAAGTAACAACCTGGTGTCCGATGTGCTCATTTACAACTACCAGTGATGCAGGAATTATTGTCAGTATTGCCTGCAGGCTCCACTTAGGTGTCTGGAATGCTGGGAGTGCAACTATGCTTGCCTTACCTACTGCTGAGAAATCAACAAG
>JAZUII010000006.1:0-10139 GCA_045642105.1 Anaerovoracaceae bacterium
ACCGCTTGGCCTCCGACTTTCCAGGGCAGAAAGCCTGTTATCGTTGAGTTTGCTGATGACCTTATCAACACACCTGGAACATGTCTTGCTAACAGCTCATTCCTCAGAGAGATGCTCGCATTCAAGCAGGTACCTGTTTACCTCGAGCACTCAATCTGTGAGATCGGCGACGGCTATGTAATGGTTAAGCCTAACAACGGAGGAGACGCATTCAAGGTAGAGTGTGACTCAGTTGTAAACGGACTCGGCTTCGTACCTAACACAATGTACAACAGCAAGAAGTTCAGCCCTAAAATTCACAAAATCGGAACATGCGTTAAGTGGGGTAACCTCAGAGATGTTATCTGGAGCGCTTGGGATGTCTGCATGAAGATTTAATCTTTAATATATGCATGCAAAACGGCCGGCACAATGTGCCGACCGTTTTTTCTTTTGATTCTTTAGCCTGATCCGTTAAGGACGCAGCTTGACCCTTAGTCATCCTCTTTCATCTGAAGTCTTGCAAACTCCAGCGACTGTCCGTCTACATAGTATGCGACAGCCGCTCTTCCCATTGCCATGGTGCCTCCGAAAGCAACCGCTGAGCTTACCGCAGAACCCGAACCTGGCCAGAGCACATTGAGAAGCTTTGATGACTGCTGAGCCAGAACCCTGAATCCGAATCCTGCCAGTCCGACTCCACCTACACTGAATATAAATTCAGTAGCCGATTCGAAGGAAGACTCTCTGCCGCTCAGAGACTGTATCAGAGTAACCATTACAGACTGAAGCACGAGTAGCACATAGATGTCCGAGATAGGAATCGGTGTTACAGCAACCGCAGCCGAGATTCCTGCAAAAATCTTGCTCAGATGTACGCTTATTCTTCTCACTACCTCATTGAGTCTTGCCGCCATCCTTAATCCCATCCTCGCCTCAAAATCAAGAATGGCGTCTTCCAAAACATCAAGGAGCTCCTCAATCTGATATCTTCCGTCGAAGGCAATCTGCAAGTTGTCCGCATCCCCGTCAGGAAGACTCTCTATATCCTCAACATCGATCTCAACACCGTCAGGAGTCATCCAGTCAATCAGCGATGATACGGCGAGGATATTATCAATCACGAGTCCGTTCTTAGCGATAATTCCCTCGTAGTAGGCAACCACCTCCTGGATTTTATCAACCTTGTTCTCCGGATAGCTGTCAGGACATTTGTGTCTTGCAGGTGCCATTTCATCGGACTTGTTCACAACTGCCACAATCGGAAGTCTGACACTGTTCACACGCTCGTATTCGGCGGCCAGAGTCTTCATGAATTCTACATCGCTTACGATGTCATCTCTGTGAGTGCAGTTGAGCATCATGATAGCAACATCCGGCGAAAACTCATTTATCTCTTCGATAAGCATCTGCTCCGCTGATACTGTATCATCAAGTGCCTCAGACTCTGCAATTCCTCTGGTATCGAATATCTCCATCAGCACTCTGCCCTCGAGCTCGCACTTGTATACGCTGGATTTCTCAGTGCAGCTCTTTGTATCGCTTACAGGAGCGATATACGCGCCGCATAACGCGTTCACGAGACTGCTTTTACCCACGCCTGTGCGGCCTATGAGAAAAATTCTAGGAGGTCTGTTCGACTCTATACCATCCATAAGCTCCTTAAGCTCCTTGTCACCGAGGATTACATCCTTGATCATCGCTCTGGTTTTCTTCGGAACTGATTCCGGAAGCTCGTCAACAAGCTCTCCCGCTCTGATATAGAAGTTCTTCATGTTCCTGAGTCTCTGCTCAATAATTGTATTGTTATTATTCATAATGATTCTCCTTTTACCCGAATTAATGGAAAGATATACTTTTCAATACACCTAGAGTATATTTTGCTGATATAATGAAGTACACGTACACATTGGAGGGTTTGAACCCCCAGAGACTCCAATTCGGAGTGAAAGGAGATTTCAATGCCATCGGTAGAGATGAACAAGGTTCTCAGAGCAGCGAGAGAGACTGCTGAAATGACACGTCCGGAGGTAGTTGACCGCCTCGAGGATTTCCCATGCAACCCAATCACAGAGAATCGCCTTGAGAAGATTGAGAATGCCAGAATTGCTATTCAGCCGGAAGATGTGTGGGCGCTTTCCAAGTGCTACAAGGATCCGGCACTCTGCAACACATACTGTTCCAAGGTCTGCCCTATCGGTGTGAACTCCGAGATGCCGGAAGCAGGCAGCAAAGAGCTTTCACAAATTGCTCTCGAAATTATCTCCTCGCTGGGCAAACTCCAGAAAGAGAGACAGCGAATTGCCGACATTGCCGTTGACGGCAAGATCAGCGATGACGAACGTGCCGATTTTGAGAGAATTCAGACACACCTTAAAGAGATATACAGCACAGTCACATCCCTTCAGATGTGGGTTGAGAATACATTAGAGAAATAGAAGCAATATAAAACTCGCCCTTTATCCGGGCGAGTTCTTTTATTTCTATTCGTGGCAGTACTGCTTTACTACCTCTTCGAGGCTGAGCCCCGTCTTGCGAGCAATCTCCGATATATCGTCATATTCATACTTGATGCGGTCTGCACCGTAGCCTGTCGAATGCTTGCGGCGGATGTCACCGAAAGGTGTGCTCAGCACTTCACTGGAGCGTTCAAGTGTATAGCGTTTGCACACGTCCTCGCGAATGCCGATGGTAGTAGTGTACTTGAAGAAAGCTGCAACAATTGCCTCTCGAGCATCCTCGTGGCACAGAGCAGTGAGCATAGTGCCCGGACGGTTTTTCTTCATGCCTACTGGAGTTGTGTAAGCTTCAACTGCGCCGGCTTCATAGAGGCGCTCCATTGCAAAACCTATTGCCTCCGCTGTCATGTCGTCGAGATTGCACTCGAGTTTGATGATTGTGTTGTCAGCAGCAACCACCTCTTCAGCGCCGGTAAAACCGAGCATAACGCGCACGCAGTTTGCCCATGCGAAGTCTTTTTTACCCATGCCGTAGCCGATGGCTTTGACAGACATATCCGGCATTTCAGTAAACTCCGAGGCAAAATATCTGATAACAGCAGCGCCCGTAGGAGTACAGAGTTCTGCTTTCATCTCAGTTCCGCATACAGGCACGCCCTGAAGGATGAGTGCAGTTGCAGGTGCTGGTACAGGGAGAATTCCATGTGCACAGTGAACATGTCCGCTGCCTATTCCAACAGGAGAAGCAACGACACGGTCTATCTTGAGTATATCGAAAAGAATGCAGGCTGCTGTTATATCTGCAATTGCATCCATTGTGCCGACTTCGTGGAAATGAATATCTGCTACAGGCACTCCATGCGCTTCGCTTTCCGCCTGTGCAATAATCTGATATACGTTGATTACATCTCTCTTGATTGAGTCGCTGATTGCAAGTGATGCAACTATGTCAGCAATATCCTGCAGGCCCCTGTGAACATAGCTGTGGTGGTGCTCGTGGTCGTTACAGTGCTCGTGTGTATGTTCATGAGAGTGAGCGTGCTCGTGTGTATGTTCGTGAGAATGAGTATGCTCGTGCGAATGTTCGTGGTCATCAACTTCCATGCACGCCTCTTCCTCCGCACCATCGATGATTACTTTTACCGATGTGCCTGTGATTCCATTCTTCTGTGCACTGACCGCCTTGTACTCAACTCCCGGAATACCGATTCTGTTGAGCTTGCCGATTATTTCAGCTCTGGAATCTTCAGGAAAAAGATCGAGAAGTGCAGCTGTCAGCATATCGCCGGCTGCTCCAAAACTGCAGTCAATATATAGAATTTTGCTTGGTGTATCCATACTACTTTCCGCTCCTTACATGCATGTGATTCATTCGTCCTGCCAGGAAACCTGCGCCGAAACCATTATCGATATTTACGACAGAAATTCCGCTCGCACATGAATTCAGCATTGAAAGCAGAGCTGCCATACCGCCAAAAGATGCACCATAGCCAATACTTGTAGGTACCGCGATTACAGGACAGTCAACCAGACCGCCTACAACACTTGCAAGCGCACCTTCCATACCTGCTACAGCGATGATTACACTCGCATCCATAACAGTATCAATTCTGCTTAGCAGTCTGTGAAGACCGGCAACTCCTGCGTCGTAGAGTCTCTCTACTTTGTTGCCGAGTGCTTCAGCAGTAAAAGCAGCTTCTTCGGCAACCGGTATGTCACTTGTGCCTGCGGTTATTACGAGAACAGTTCCCAGTCCATCCACAGGGATGCGAGGTCCGATAAGTCCAATCTGAGCCTCTTTTTTGTATTCCATATCGTAAACCGCCATAATTGCTGCAGCTTTTTCCTCGTCAATTCTCGTAATAAGAATGCTTTCCTGGCCGTGCGCAATCATCGATCCCACGATTCCGATAATCTGCTCTGAAGTCTTTCCTGCACCGTAGATAACCTCAGTTGCGCCCTGTCTGACCTTTCTGTGCAAATCCACCTTGGCATAGCCGATGTCATCAAATGGTGATTTCTTAATTATATGTTCAAGTTTCTGTGTTGCTGCATCTACGGATAAATCTCCGGCTTTGCAGGCCTCGAGAATATCCTCTATATTCATATCTGCCATTATATTTCCATCTCTCCTCTTGTATTACTGTCAATTGAAACACTGTCGAAATGTTTGCTGAACTCGGCAAATATTTCTTCCTTTTGAGCTTCAAGTTTGTCAAACTGTGAGCCCTTGACCTGAATCAGTGCAGAACTGCCTGATGTACGTACTCTCAAGTCGTCAAAGCCGAGTTTCATCAGATAATCTTCTGCTTCCTCGACAATTTCAAGTCGTCTTTCGGTAATTCTCTCACCGCTTGCAATTCTAGTTGCAAGACAGGCATAAGCCGGCTTGTCCCAGCCAGGCAGCTTCGCTGCTCTGGACAGGCGTCTGACCTCCGCCTTCGTAAGTCCGGCAAGGCGGAGCGGCGAGCGCACTTCAAGTTCGGTCAGCGCTCGCATGCCGGGGCGCGCCCCGGCATCGTCAGACGCGTTGGTACCATCAATCAGCACCTTGTAACCGTCTGACTCAGCTGCTGCCAGTATGCTGCCCATAATCTGTTTTTTGCACCAGTAGCACCTGTCTTCCGGATTCGCCGCAATATTCTCATCAGCGAGAACATCGAAATCAAGGACACGAACCTTCGCACCCATAGCGTCCGCATACTCCATCGCCTCTCTGTATTCAAATTCCGGCTGAAAAACAGATTTGACATAATACGCTGTTACATCTGCACCCGCTTCGATTGCCGCATAGAGAAGATAAGTCGAATCAACGCCGCCCGAATATGCAAGCGCCACTCTGCTATTCTGTTCGAAATATTCACGCAGTTCCATCTATATCTCCCTGCATTCTAGATTTCTGCAAACATCTTTGTAGAAAGATAGTGGTCTCCTGTATCAGGCAGGAAGGCAACTATTGTCTTGCCTGCATTCTCATGTCTTTTTGCGAGCTCAAGTGCAGCCCATGCAGCAGCACCTGAAGTGATTCCAACAAGAATTCCCTCAGTTCTTCCAATGCGGCGACCCATCTCGTAAGCGTCTTCATTAGTGCAGGTAATAATCTCGTCATATATCTCTGTATCCAGAATTTCAGGCACGAAATTCGCACCGATTCCCTGAAGATCGTGAGGACCTGCCTGTCCACCGGAGAGCAGCGGCGAACCTGCCGGCTCTACTGCCACAATCTTAACATCCGGATTCTGCTGCTTGAGATACTGTCCGACCCCTGTAATTGTTCCGCCTGTTCCAACACCTGCGACAAAAATATCCACTTTGCCTTCTGTGTCTGCCCAGATTTCCGGACCTGTTCTGGCAATATGCGCAGCCGGATTTGCGGGATTAACGAACTGTCCTGCAATAATGCTTCCCGGATTCTCTGCATGAATCTTCTCTGCTTCTGCAATCGCTCCTGCCATTCCAAGCTTGCCGTCTGAGAGCACAAGCTCTGCGCCGTATGCCTTCATGAGAAGCTGTCTCTCTACTGACATTGTGTCCGGCATAACAATTATTACTCTATATCCTCTTGCTGCACCTACTGCTGCAAGACCAATTCCTGTGTTGCCACTTGTCGGCTCTATGATTGTGCCGCCGGCTTTAAGGATGCCTTTTGCTTCTGCATCCTCAATCATTGAAAGAGCTACTCTGTCCTTCGCACTTCCTGCCGGATTGAAAAGCTCAAGCTTTGCGAGCACTGTTGCTTTGAGATTGTCTTCTTTTTCGATATTACTGAGCTCCATAAGCGGGGTTCCGCCGATGAGCTGGTCTACTGATTTATATATCATATTATTTCTCCTTTATCACACTTCTCATTTGCGAGCCGATGTGCCTTGTTGTAAAATATTCTCAGTACATTTTACAACAGAAAGGCAGAAAAATGGCAAGATTCTTTGTAAGTCCTGAGCAGATTCGCCAGGACAGAATATATATTTACGACGGAGACGTCAATCATATCAGAAATGTTCTCCGCATGCGTGTCGGCGATGAGCTTTCAGTCAGCGACGGCGAGGGCACTGACTACCACTGCATCATCGAGGAACTCGACAAGGATATCGTCAAGGTTCACATTGAGAACTCCTGGAAATCATACTCCGAGCTCCCTGTGAAGCTCTATCTTTTCCAGGGTCTCCCTAAAGCCGACAAAATGGAACTCATCATCCAGAAGGCGGTCGAGCTCGGCGCCTTCGAGATCATCCCTGTTTCAACCAGCCGTTCCATCGTCAAACTCGACGACAAGAAAGCTGCTAAGAAAATCTCCCGCTGGCAGGGCATTGCTGAGTCCGGCGCCAAGCAGTCCGGCCGCGCCCTCATTCCAAATGTTGCATCGCCTATGAGCTTCAAGCAGGCTCTGGCTTACGCCCGTGAACTCGATGCAACCCTCATCCCTTATGAGAAAGCTGAAGGCATCTCAGAGACTCGCGAAATCATCCATTCGCTCAAAGCTTCCGAGGTTAAATCCGTCGGAATCTTCATCGGTCCTGAAGGAGGGTTCTCTGAGCAGGAAGTTGAGCTTGCCATGGAAGCCGGTGCAAAGCCAATCACCCTCGGCAAACGCATACTCCGTACCGAGACCGCAGGCCTCACAACCCTGTCAATCCTGATGTTCGAATTTGAAGAATAGCCAAAACATAATCCCAGGGGCCGTCTCATGACAATGAGGCCGCCTCTTTTCTTTTGCCAGCTGTTGTTCTGAATAATCCCACTTTTGACTGACCAAATTCAGAAAAAATCCTCTTCCGCTATCTTATACATCTATTTATACGCTCCACACCTCGTAATAATTCTTAAAAATTCAATATTTCTTCGCAATTCTTCAGAAAACAGCATAATTTTTACCGCAATCTTTTGCCGGGCACAGCCCCTATCGCGATTTTTTCTAAAGAACTGCTGCTCTTTTGCCCGTCTTTCAGAACACAAACTGGCAACAACATTAAATATGCTCAATTAAACAAAACAAAATGGATGCTGCCTCTTACGTTCAGGTCAGCATCCAAGTTTTCCGTTTCTTATGAGTCGTTCTGCTTCCTCTTCAAGTTATCGGCAATCTATCAAGTCGTCTTACACGTTGATTTCTGTCTCCGAATCATCCGCATCAGCCACAACAGGTCTTACCTTTGCAACATACTCTGCTACCTGCTCTGCACAGTTGCCTGTGTAGAGTGTTGGGTCGAGAACTGATTCGAGTTCTTCGAGAGTCATTCCGAACTCCGGTCTCTTAGCAAGTATCTCCATGAGATTGCACTTGCCACCAGCCTTCATGTTGGCTGTTGCCTCCATTGAACAAGTACGGATAACCTCATGAAGCTCCTGACGGTCTCCGCCTCTCTTTACACCCTCCATGAGAATGTTCTCTGTAGCGATGAATGGGAGGTACTCGCGAACAGTTGACTCCACGATAGCCTCGTTGACTACGAGACCTGAAGTTACATTCTTTGCAAGTCTCAGGATGGCATCAGCACATAGGAAGCCCTCCGGCATTGAGATTCTTCTGTTAGCGGAATCGTCGAGAGTTCTCTCGAGCCACTGAACAGCAGCTGTGTGATGAGCGTTAGCAGCATCACTGATGAGGTATCTTGAGAGTGAGCAGATACGCTCAGATCTCATTGGATTTCTCTTGTATGCCATAGCGGATGAACCGATCTGGTTCTTCTCAAATGGTTCTTCAAGCTGTCTGTCGTGCTGGAGCAGACGAATGTCGTTTGCCATTCTGTAGCAGCTCTGTGCGATTGACGACAGACAGTTCAGGATTCTTGAATCGAACTTACGTGGGTAAGTCTGTCCGGCTACATCGAAGTATGTCTCGAATCCGAACTCTTCACAGATCATCTGGTTGAGCTTAAGAATCTTTTCTCTGTCTCCGTCGAAAAGCTCTTTGAAGCTTGCCTCTGTTCCTGTTGTTCCTCTGCAGCCGAGCAGTTTGAAAGAACCGAGTACAAACTCAACTTCTTCAAGGTCAGCCATAAAATCCTGCATCCAGAGTGCAGCTCTTTTTCCTACTGTAACAAGCTGGGCAGGCTGGTAGTGAGTGTATCCGAGTGTAGGCACTGCTTTGTACTCGTCTGCAAAATCTGCAAGATTTCTGATTACAGCCTTAAGCTCACCTCTGATGTACTCGAGCGCGTCTCTGTAGATAATCATATCTCCGTTATCTGTTACATAACAGCTTGTCGCACCGAGGTGAATGATTCCTGCTGCTGATGGAGCCGCCAGTCCGTAGGTATATACATGTGCCATTACATCATGACGAACTTCCTTCTCTCTTGCAGCTGCAGTTTCAAAATCTATATCGCTGATATGCTGCTCAAGTTCCGCAACCTGTTCTTCGGTAATTGGAAGGCCCAGTTTGCTCTCAGCTCTTGCAAGTGCAATCCAGAGTCTTCTCCATGTCTCAATTCTCTTCTGTGATGAGAAAAGATTGAGCATATATTCCGATGCATATCTTGATGATAATGGGGATTCATATCTGTTACTCATATCGCTCTCCTACCTCTTGATGTAAGCGTCACGCTCAGGTCCAACTGATACATATGTGATATGGCAGCCTATTCTCTCCTCAATGTATTCTACATAGTCGCGTGCAGCCTGTGGGAGTTCCTCCCAGGTTCTGATACCCGAGATATCGCTCTTCCATCCGTCTACATACTCGATAACCGGCTCTGCAGCATCAAGTGCTGCAGGGAATGGGAAATCTTCAGTCTCCACACCGTCAATGATATACTTTGTGCATACAGGAATTCTGTCCATGTAGCTCAGAACATCCATCTTTGTAAGAGCGATGTCTGTAGCACCCTGCATCTCAACACCGTACTTTGTTGCAACGATATCAAGAGGTCCTACTCTTCTTGGTCTTCCTGTCTTTGCACCATACTCGCCACCGGCCTCACGAAGCTTCTCTGCTTCCTCGCCGAACCACTCGCATGTGAATGGGCCCTCTCCAACGCATGTTGAATAAGCCTTGACTACACCTACGATTGTGTCGATATTAACAGATCCGATTCCTGAACCTGTTGCTGCGAATGCCGCTGTTGTATTTGATGATGTTGTGTAAGGGTGAATTCCGAACTCAAGATCTCTCAGAGCTCCGAGCTGTGCCTCGAAAAGAATATTCTTGCCCTCTTTCTTTGCCTGTCTCAGGAATGCTCCTGAATCACAGATGTATGGCTTGATCTTCTCGCAGTACTCGTCGACCCACTTCATGAGATCTTCCATTGTGTAAGGCTCTGCACCGTATACGCCTGTGAGTGTGAGGTTCTTCCACTCGAGAAGGTCAGCAAGATGCGCCTTCAGTCTCTCAGGGTAAAAAAGCTCGCCCGCGAGCACTGTCTTCTTCTGATATTTATCTGAATAGAATGGAGCGATTCCCTGCTTAGTCGAGCCGTACTTCTTGCCGGCAAGTCTCTCCTCCTCAAGTGAGTCGAGATCTCTGTGCCAAGGAATTACAAGTGAAGCTCTGTCACTGATCATCAGTTTCTCAGGAGTAATTGCCACTCCCTGCGCCTCTACCTGCTGAATCTCTGTCCAGAGGCTCTCAGGGTCAACAGCTACGCCGTTTCCGAGAATGTTTACTACGCCCTCTCTGAAAATTCCAGAAGGCAGAAGATGAAGTGCGAACTTACCAAATTCGTTGATTACAGTGTGTCCTGCGTTTCCGCCGCCCTGGAATCT
>JAZUII010000007.1:0-14312 GCA_045642105.1 Anaerovoracaceae bacterium
TTAACTCCAGGTCTCTCGTCTCTGTCATCGACAATAACTTCAACTCTGTGCTTCTCGAGTTCTTCCTCAATCTGAGCAGCGATTGCCATCTGCTCCTCGTTGTTCTTGTTGATAACTGTCACGATTACGTGATATGGTGCAACTGACATTGGCCAGATGATACCCTTGTCATCATGACCCTGCTCGATGATAGCCTGAACTGTTCTTGTAACACCTACGCCGTAGCATCCCATGTAGTATGGCTGGTCGTTACCCTCTTCGTCCTTGTAGTATGTGTTCATTGACTCTGAGTACTTTGTTCCAAGTTTGAAGATCTGACCTACCTCGATACCTCTTGTGTGCTTAACAGGTGTTCCGCAGTGTGGGCAAGGCATTCCTTCCTCAAGTCTCTTGATATCTGTTACGATATCGCCGACATAGTCTCTGCCGTAGCATACGCCGAGGTAGTGGTGGTCTTCCTGGTTAGCTCCGGCACACATGTTAACTGTGTCTACGAGCTCTGTATCAACTACTACCTTGCAGTTCTTCAGGCCAACAGGACCTGTGAATCCGCCGACAATACCTGTTACAGGACCCATGTCCTCTTCGTCAGCAAACTCGATATAGTGCTCAGGAATATTGAGAGCGTTAACGAGCTTAATCATGTTAACCTGTCTGTCTCCTCTGATGAAACATGCAACATAATCAGCAGGATTGAGGTCGTTGTCATATGTTACGAACATAAGAGCCTTGATTGACTTCTCAACAGGAAGATCAAGGTAGTTGCATACATCCTCGATAGTCTTTGTTCCAGGAGTATGAACTGCTCTGAGCTCCTCCATCTCCTCAACAACAGGAGCGTCGTCTCTGCACTCAGCTCTCTCGATTGTAGCTGCCATACCGCACTCTGGGCAGTATGCCACCTCTGACTCTCCAACATCTGAGAGTGCGCAGAACTCGTGTGAAGCACTTCCGCCGATAGGGCCGTTGTCTGCCTCGATGATTCTGTAGTTGAGTCCGCATCTTGAGAAAATTCTCTTATATGCTTCCTTCTCTTCCTCGTAGCTCTTGTTCATTCCCTCAACGTCTCTGTCATATGAGTATGAGTCCTTCATGATGAACTCTCTTGATCTCATGAGTCCGTATCTTGGACGAGCCTCGTCTCTGTACTTGAACTGGATGTGATAGAAAGTGAATGGAAGCTCTCTATATGATGTTACTTCCTGTCTTGCAAGGTCTGTGAACATCTCCTCGCAAGTTGGATTCAGTACGAAATCTCTTTCGTTTCTGTCCTGAATTCTCCAGAGCTCAGGACCGTATGCATACCATCTTCCCGACTCCTTCCAGAGCTCACCAGGATTGATGTGTGGCATATGAATCTCCTGACCGCCGATTCTATCCATCTCTTCTCTTACAATCTGTTCAACTTTTCTTGTTACTCTCCAGCCGAGAGGCATGAATCCGTATACGCCTGCTGCGTACTGCTTGAGCATATTAGCTCTGATAAGTAACTGGTGTCCTGCAAGCACTGCCTCCTTAGGTGCTTCTCTCAGTGTCTTCAGGTGCATCTTTGATAGTCTCATTGTTAAAAACTCCCTTCTATTGCGCAGGTTGCTATTGCTGCTATGCCTTCACCCGCTCCGGTAAAACCAAGTCCTTCTGTCGTTGTCGCTTTGATGTTAACCGCTTCTTTCGGTATATCGAGGACTCTTGCGATATTTTCAGTCATCTGACTGTTATACGGTGCGAGCTTAGGTCTCTGAGCTATTATCGTGACATCAACGTTGTTGATCTTTACGTCACCGATAAGCCTCTTAACCTCTGCCAGCAGTTTCAGGCTGTCCGCGTCCTTATACTTGTAATCGTTATCCGGAAAATGTCTGCCGATATCTCCCATGCCTGCTGCCCCGAGCAGTGCATCCATCAGTGCGTGTGTAGCCACGTCCGCATCTGAGTGTCCCAGTAAACCCTTCTCATACGGGACTGGAGTCCCGCAGAGTATAAGCTTTCTCTCCGAGACAAGTTTGTGAACGTCGAAGCCTGTGCCAACGCGTGTTTCCATAGGTACATCCTTCGCAGTAGTTATTTTGCAGTTAGAAGGCGAACCTTCTACTATTGCCGTTTCGATTCCCGCATTATCTGCAACGGATGCATCGTCCGTTCCGATATAACCGTCTGCCTCAGCTTTCTTGTAGGCTTCTGTTATATCTTCAAGGCAGAATGTCTGCGGCGTCTGAACATTGTATATGAGTCTTCGCTCTAATACATCACTCTTCATTATAGGGTATAAACATTCACTATTCAACAGTGATTGCTTATCAATTATTCTTATAGAGTCAACCGACGGTACACATGTGACAGCAGCTCTGCATGTCTCCATCGCCTCTATGTTTCTGTCAATGACAGCATGATCGATGCCGGGTCTTGCAGCATCATGAATCATTACGCACACATCCGAAGGTTTAAGGCCCTCCGACTCGGCAATACGCTCCGCCTCTCTGAGTCCGCATACCACCGAATTATAACGCTCTGCTCCTCCTTTTACCGACGTAAGCACAACCCTGTCATAAGATGCTCTGACGGACTCAAGAATCGCTTCATAACGTTCCTCGAGACTGCCATCAGCCGGCCCAACCGTAATAACCGCATCGACCTTGTCGTGCGATGCGAAAACCTTAACTGTATGTTCGAGCACCGTGCTCTCTTTGTATCTCAGAAGCTGCTTCGGTATGGGGCCTCCAACTCTGAGACCCTTGCCTGCGGCAACTATTATCGCATATATCTTCGAATACGCCATTAAATCTCCACCTGTTATACACATTTTCCTGATATACATTTCAGGTAAAAGAAAAAGTCGAATTTCACATCGGCTCACGCTAGATATGGAATTCGACCAGTTCGTCAACTTCTTCAAGGGTATATCCACCCGAATATATGAGCTCACTTTCAAGAATCTGCTTTGCTGTACCAAGGAGTTTCTTCTCTCCTGTTGAAAGCGGCTTAGCTCTGTCATTTCTGACAAGGTTCCTTACTACTGACGCTACAACCAGTATGTCTCCGCTCTGCAGCTTCTCAGTGTTCTCGCGATAACGCTTGTTCCAGTTGGAACTCATCGGTTCAGTCTCCTGGCCGAGGACTTCCAGAACTTCAGGGATTCTTGATTGGTCGATTACCTCTCTTACTCCGAGAGCAGCACTATTGTCAACGGGGACGCTGACCTCCATCTTGCTGTATGGGAGCGAGACACAATAAAAACTGCGGGGCTCTCCGAGAAAGTCCTTCTCCACAATGTCGGTTATTATACCCGCACCATACATTGGATATACTATGTTGTCACCAATTTTGAACATAGCGTCTGCTCCTTCCCTAATTGTATATAATTATATACAACTTGAGCGAAGCGCGCAAGTATAAAAATATATGAATATATCACCGTATAATTGCTTTGTCAACATACGGAAACTGATTTATTAGACATCAAATATTGCCTATGTTATAATGCTGTCATCCTGAGAAGCATCTCGGGAGCCTGTATTTATGCAATTGTTACCGTAGATAACGGAGGAATATATTATGAAGAAATTACTCATCGTTGATGACGAAGCGAAGATCAGAGAGGTCATTAAAGAATACGCTGAATTCAGCGACTACGAGGCACACGAAGCCGCTGACGGCATGAGTGCTATCGGCATGGTCAAGCTCAACGACTACGACCTCATCATCATGGATGTCATGATGCCTAAGCTCGACGGCTTCAGTGCTGTCAAGGAGATTCACAAGATTAAGAAGATTCCGGTTATCATGCTCAGTGCAAGAGGCGAAGAGTATGACAAGCTTTTCGGTTTCGAGCTCGGCGTTGATGACTATGTGGTAAAACCATTCAGCCCTAAGGAACTCATGGCGAGAGTCAACGCTGTCCTCAGCAGATGCGAGGGCGCAGATACAAGTGCCGCAGAAGTGATGACCTTCGACGGACTTGAAGTAAATTTTACCGCTCGTACCGTAAGCGTAGACGGAGAGAGAATCAACCTCACACCGAAGGAATATGACCTCCTCTTCTACATGATTCAGAACAAGAACATCGCCCTTTCGAGAGACAAGCTTCTTTCCGACATCTGGGGCTATGATTTCTTCGGCGATGACAGAACCATTGATACGCATGTTAAGAATCTGCGTAATAACCTCGGCGAGTACAGGAAATACATTGTTACTCTAAGAGGAGTAGGATATAAGTTCGAGTACGAGGATAAGTAGGAAGCCCTTTTGGCGGAGACAGTCATATGGACAGCAGCTCAAGAAGAAAACTGGATCCAAGCAGCATCAAGACCACAACGCTGGCCTATTTTGTGCTGTTTGCGATTTTTCTCATTCTCATCATCTGGGAGCTTCAAGATCTCTTCATCAACAAATACTACGAAGCCCTCAGAACTCAGGAAGCGAACAGAACGACAGAGGCAATTCAGGATCAGTTCCGCAAACAGCCAAAACCGCGTTTTGACGAATATGCGAGCCAGATTGTTCAGGCCAATGGAATCTATATAAGAATTGACGATGGCGAGAGGGCAACCGTATACGACGGTACCCCCAGCATTTCCAAAAGTGCAGATTTCAAAAAAGAGCTCTCCGATGCGCTCGATAAGCTTTCTGTAAGCAGAGAGGAGTCTGTAGCATACAGAGTTACTGACTCAGACAGCGGCTTACGTTACCTGCTCTATATCACTCAACTCGATAGAAACAGGACTCCGGATTCAGTCACGCTTTATATTGTTACGCCGCTTAATCCAATGCAGTCCACAATTTCGATTATCCGTAATCTGCTCCTGTATGTTACGGCAATTGTGCTGGTAATCGCCTTCCTTCTCGCAATCTATCTTTCGAGAAGATTATCGAGACCTATCGAGAACATCACACAGTCAGCGAAGGAGCTCACTCGAGGCAACTACAGCGTACAATTTGACGGCGGCAATTTTACCGAGACTAACGAACTTGCAGAAGCACTTAATACAGCAGCTTACGAGATGGGCAAATCTGATTTTTACCAGAGAGAAATCGTTGCGAATGTATCTCACGACCTCAAGACTCCGCTCACAATGATCAAATCTTATGCGGAGATGATTATGGATATTTCCGGAGATAACCCTGAGAAGCGCAACAAGCACCTCGAGATTATCATCGCTGAGACTGACAGACTTAACAAGCTGGTCAGCAATATGATGTCACAGAGCAACCTGCAGTCCAATACAATCCAGCTGAACAAGGATTATTTCAACATTGTGGAGCTCGCTCAGGAAGCCTATGACAGTGTGGCAGTGCTTAACCAGCAGGACGGCTACAATATTCGTTTCCGCCCATGCAAGCCGGCCTACGTATACGGTGACAAAGATAAGCTCTCACAAGTCATCCATAATTTTGTCAGCAATGCAGTCAAATACTGCGGCGAAAGCAAGTATGTATGCATTCAGCTGAAGAAGACAAGCAAGAAGGTGTCGCTTCATGTAATCGACCACGGAGTTGGTATTCCTAAAGAAGAACTCGCTCACGTATGGGAGCGATATTACAGAACGAGCGCCAACCACGAGCGCGAAATTGAAGGCTCGGGTATCGGACTCAGTATAGTCAGAAGTATACTTGCTCTCCATAACGCAAAATACGGCGTTGAGAGTTCTGAAGGCAAGGGTTCGGATTTCTGGTTTGAGATGCCGGTTGAAAAGAAGCCGGATGGAAAATAGAGGATTTTATGGCAAAGAAAGCTAAATCAGTGTTCATGTGCACAGAATGCGGTAATGAGTACCTCGCATGGCAGGGTCAGTGCAGTTTCTGCGGCTCATGGAATACAATTGTTGAACAGAAAATAAAGCCAGCTGAAGAGTCGGATTCGCGTCGCAGAGTCAGCCAGTCTGCCAGACCGGTTCAACTAGGCACTGTAGGCACTGATTCCTACAGCCGTATCGATTCCGGTATCGGCGAGCTCAATCGCGTGCTCGGTGGCGGTATAGTTCTCGGCTCGCTTATTCTTATCTCAGGCGAACCTGGCATCGGCAAATCGACAATCATTATCGAGGCAGCTGACAATATCGCGCGCCGCTACGGCAAGGTTCTCTATGTCAGCGGTGAGGAATCCGAGCAGCAGGTAAAACTGCGCGCAGACAGGGTCTGCGGAGTTCGTGGCGTGGACGCGTGCTCGTCTGCGAGCGGCACAGATTCGGCGCGGGGTGACACGGCCTCGGGTGTTTATACTGCAAACGCGAGCGCGAGCAACAACGCTTCGGGCGTTTCCGAGAATCTCTTTATCTTCCCGGAGACCAACCTAGACAATGTAGTTTCAATCTGCGAGGAAATGAAACCCCAGCTTCTCATCATCGATTCAATTCAGACAATGTACACTTCTGAAATCGACTCAGTTGCAGGCAGCATCACACAGATTCGTGCATGCTCCAACCTGCTCATGAAACTCGCAAAGACCAATAATATTCCGATCTTCATCGTCGCTCACGTCAACAAGTCCGGCGACCTGGCCGGTCCGAAAACCATAGAGCACATGGTTGACTGTGTTCTCAACTTCACTGGTGAGCGCGACAAGGATCTCCGCATCATCAGATCTTTCAAGAACCGATTCGGCACAACAGACGAAATCGGTGCCTTCCGCATGACTTCCGAGGGAATGCTCGAGGTGTCCGATCTGTCAGGAAGCCTGATTGAGTCTTCGAATGTCGTTGAGCTGGGTTCTGTCATCAGTGCAGTCTATGAGGGCAGCAGACCTGTTTTCTTTGAGATTCAGGCTCTCGTTGCCAAAAGCAGTTCCGGCGGTTTCCCTCGTCGTACTGCTATCGGTATTGACCACAATCGTCTGAGCATGATTCTGGCTGTTCTGGAAAGACAGGCAGGGCTGCCTCTGTATGATTATGATGTATATGTAAATGTTGTCGGCGGTCTCAAACCAGACAGCCCAGCGACCGACCTGGCGGTCGCGCTCGCGATTATGAGTTCGATGCGCGAGCGTACCTCGCCTTGCAGGCTTGTGGCGGTCGGCGAGGTCGGGCTGACAGGACGTCTGCGCTCTGTACCGAATGCTGACAAGATTATTTCTGAAGCAGAGCGTCTCGGCTATGAACGCGTAATTCTGCCAAAGAACAATGCCGCAAAAGGCTCCAATTCAAAGGTTCAGCTCTGCGGAGCCGACAACCTGAGAGAAGCGCTTAAGCTTTTCACTGCGAAATAAGCTGTCAGCAGAGGCAATAGAACGGAGGTATCGATATGTTTATCAGATTTATTGAAATAATTCTGGATTCAATATTTCTCATTGGTCCGTTCATATTACTATGGCTCATTTTCAAGGACAGCAAACCAAGCAAACTGGTCGATATGAGTAAGTACTATTATGATCCGATACGGGATGCATACATCGAAATTGAAGACCAGTAGACATAGGCTGCAGCACAAGCGACTTTTACCGTTTGTACCGCAGCTTTTTCCATTTCCGGTCACATGGATTTTTCGCTATATGGTGCTATCCCCGAATTCTGCAACCATCAACCGTAATACAGGTGATTTCGGGCACAGGCAATTTAGTGCTATATGGCAACAACCTTAAGTTCTGCAACCATTTGCCGTCAAATCCTGATTTTTCTGAATCTTTTTTCTGATGAAAATCTCTTTTAAGCTGAAGAAAATGGTTGCAGAATCGGAGGCTACATGGCTATAGCGCCAAATCCGTGTGCCAGAAAATCATAACCTGTGGCTAAATGGTTGCAGAGTCAGAGGCTATATGGTTATAGCGCCAAATCCGTGTGCCTAAGGGTTATGTGAAGAAAATGGCTGTTTTCTTCACTTTAGTCCATCGACAGATTTTCACGAAACAATCTGCCGGATAAGTTTCAAAGACTGAAACACATTATTCACAACAGAAAACCCCGGCTTACACCGGGGTTTTGTTGTGCTTAGAAATTGGGATAGGTCTCCCATTATAATTCGCGAGCTCGTCGAGCGAATTTCAAACTTATCTTCCTTGCGGCAACGCCGCTACGGTCGAAGATAAGTTTACTTCTCTTCCTGTGATGCCTTGTATGCTGCGATTACTTTCTCAGCAAGGTTAGCCTGAAGCACATCGTATCTTGAGAACTCAACTGTGAATGAGCCTCTAGCCTGTGTCATAGCTCTGAGCTTGATTGCGTAATCGAAGAGCTCTGACTGTGGAGCCTCAGCGTGCACTACTACCATGTTGCCTTCCTGATCCTGTCCGAGCATCTGACCTCTTACGCCTGCAAGTCCGCCGATTACGTTACCAACGTAGTCTGCAGGAACCTTGATATCGAGGCTCATGATAGGCTCGAGGAGTACAGGGTTAGCCTCAACGATACCCTTCTTGAATGCGAGTGAAGCAGCAATCTTGAATGATACTTCGTTTGAGTCTACCTCGTGGTATGAACCATCGTAGAGAACAGCCTTGATGTTCTGAACCTTACATCCAGCGAGAGGTCCTTTCTCCATGCACTCGAGGAGTCCTTTTTCAACAGCTGGTACATAGTTCTTAGGAACTGATCCACCGAAGAGCTCCTCTGAGAACTCAAGTCCCGGCTCCTGTGAAGGTGAGAATCTGATATGTACGTCACCGTACTGTCCAGCTCCACCTGACTGCTTCTTGTGCTTACCCTGAACGTCTGATGTGCCTCTGATTGTCTCTCTGTAAGCAATCTTCTGAGGAACAACCTTAACTTTTACCTTATATCTGTCAAGGAGCTTAGCCATGATGATGTTGATCTGGATGTCTCCCTGTCCGCCGAGAAGTGTCTGATGTGTCTCAGCATTTCTTTCGAGTACGAATGATGGATCCTCTTCCATGAGCTTGAGGAGACCCTGAGCCATCTTCTCATCCTCGTTCTTATCTGCAGCCTCTACAGCAACGAAGTAGCAAGGCTTAGGGAACTTGATTCCTTCCATCTGAACAGGCTTAGCCTTCATGCAGAGTGTATCTCCTGTCTTTGTATTCTGGAGCTTACCGAGAGCAACGATGTCTCCGCAGGAAACCTTGTCTGTGTTCTCCTGAGTCTTACCTCTGAGGAAGAATACTGAACCGAGCTTCTCTGTCTTCTCTGTACGTGGGTTGTAAAGCTCTGAACCAGTCTTCAGTGAACCTGATACAACCTTTGCATATGAAACCTTTCCGAGGAATGGGTCAGCAAGTGTCTTGAATACGAAGAGACATGGATCGCCGTTCTCTTCAACATGGATATCAACGCCGTCGATTGACTTGAATGGCTCGTGCTCAAGTGGTGATGGGAGATACTTTGAGAAGCATCCGAGGATTTCATCGATTCCCTCACCTGTCATGTTTGAAGCCTTGATGATAGGTGTGATGTCTCCTGACTTGATACCGTTGTGAAGACCTGTTGTGAACTCTTCATCTGTGAAAGGCTCGCCCTCGAAGTACTTCATCATGAGCTCTTCATCAGCTCCTGCGATAGCCTCGTCCATTGCGTCCTTATCGTCATCTGTTACTACTGATGTTCCGAACTTGTCACGAAGAGCAGCAACAACTGAGTCAACATTTACGTTGTCCTTGTCAATCTTGTTGAGAACGATGAAAGAAGGTGTGCCGTACTCTTTTACCAGCTCCCATGCCTTCTCTGTTCCAACCTGTACGCCTGCAGAAGCGTCAACCATGATAACTGCAGCGTCAGCAATTGACAGCGCCGATCTTGCCTCACCTACAAAGTCAAAGAATCCCGGTGTATCGATGAAGTTGATTTTTGTTCCATTGTACTCTACAGGAACGAGTGTGGAGTTGATTGTATATCCTTTCTCCTTCTCCATCTTCTCGTAGTCTGAAACTGTGTTTCCGTCTTCAACCTTACCGAGTCTTGTGATGACCTTTGTGTTGAGGAGTGCAGCCTCGAGGAAAGTAGTCTTACCGCTTCCGCCATGTCCGAGGAGTACGACGTTTCTGATTTTATCGCTTGCGTAACCTTTCATTAGATAATCCTCCTAGTTTAAGATTTTATATTTTTTAACGCGTAAAAATGTCTTGTGTTATGCGCGGCGCTTCGGCTTGTCACCTTTTAGAACTCCGCGTTGCCAGGTGTTCTTGGGAACATCTGAACGTCTCTGATATTTGCCATTCCTGTGAGGTACATCAGAATTCTGTCGAAGCCCAGACCGTAGCCGGAGTGCTTAACGCCACCGTACTTACGAAGATCGAGGTACCAGCCGTAGTCTTCCTCGTTAAGTCCGAGTTCCTTAATTCTGCTTACGAGCACATCATAGCGCTCTTCTCTCTGGCTTCCGCCGATAATCTCACCAACACCAGGTACGAGCATATCCATAGCTGCAACAGTCTTGTCATCCTCGTTGACTCTCATATAGAATGCCTTGCATGCCTTTGGATAGTTGGTAACAAAGATTGGCTTCTTGAATACCTTCTCTGTGAGATAACGCTCATGCTCTGTCTGAAGCTCAAGACCCCATTCAACAGGATATTCGAACTTCTCACCTGATTCCTTAAGAATCTCCACAGCTTCTGTGTATGTGATTCTGCCAAAATCATTGCTTACGATATTATCGAGTCTCTCGAGGAGTCCCTTGTCCACGAACTTGTTGAAGAACTCCATCTCCTTAGGACACTTCTCAAGTACTGTGTTGATGATGTACTTAATCATATCCTCGGCAATGTTCATATTGCCCTCAAGGTCGCAGAATGCCATCTCTGGCTCAATCATCCAGAACTCACTTGCATGTCTTGCAGTGTTTGAATTCTCTGCTCTGAAAGTTGGTCCGAATGTATATACGTTACGGAAAGCAAGAGCCATAATCTCAGCCTCAAGCTGTCCTGAAACAGTCAGACTTGCCTTCTTGCCGAAGAAGTCCTGGCTGTAATCGATATTTCCCTCTTCATCTCTTGGGAGATTGTCAAGATCAAGTGTTGTAACCTGGAACATCTCTCCTGCACCCTCGCAGTCACTGCATGTGATCTCAGGGGAGTGTGAATAGATGAAACCTCTCTCCTGGAAGAACTGATGAATTGCAAATGCAGCTACACTTCTTACTCTGAATACTGCAGAGAAAGTATTACTTCTTGGTCTAAGATGAGCAATCTCTCTCAGGAATTCCATTGTATGTCTCTTCTTCTGGAGCGGATAATCCGGCTCTGAATCGGCCTCAAGTACCACTTCCTCCGCCTTAATTTCGAAAGGCTGCTGAGCTTCCGGAGTGAGTTCGAGTACACCCCTTACCATGATACCTGCCGAAAGTCTAATCTTTGATACCTGCTCGTAGTTGTCGAGTTTTGACGCCTCATATACTACCTGTACAGGTGTGAAAAAAGTTCCGTCATTAAGTGAGATGAATCCGAACTGGTTGGAGCTTCTGTTACCTCTAACCCAGCCTCTCACTACTACTTCTTTGCCTCCGAATTGCTCCGGATCTTTAAATAATTCTCTGATCTCAATGTCTTTCATGCCGCATTGTCCTTCTAATTGATTTGCTGTGCTTGTTATTGGCGCACCTCAAGAGGGTGCACTTATTCACACTAGTCTAAAGATTATATCATAGAGGCCGCCTGTTTTGCACTAAGATAAAGCAAAAAAGCACCCGTTTCCGGGTGCTTTAGCTGCGTTTTGCCGCATACTGTTTACCAGCTGCAGTTACTAGTTATTTTTTCTTCTAAAGCGGAATACCACTGTCGCGAAGCCAAGTGATATAAAGAGTGTCGCAACCGGAAGAAGCAGATTTGAATTATCTCCCGTATCAGGCTCTGGCGGCTCCGGCTCATCAATCATTTCAATTTCGATAACCTTATCCTCGCCAGCTCCAACCTTATCGTCAGGAATTCGGAATCTGACATCATCTGCAAGCTGATATCCCTTAGGTGCGCGAACCTCATGGAATGTGTACGTCTTTCCTGCCTCGAGTTTTCCGACAATCTCGTGAACGTCGCCATCAGACTTCCAGCGAACAATAGTCTCGTTTCCGTCTTTTACCTCCAGAACAGCTCCCTTGAGAGCATCTCCATTCTCGTCAAGCTTGCTTGCGTATACAACTACGGCAGGCTCATTCCAGAGAATCTCTCCGTCGCCCATCATCTCTGCTGTGCCGTCTCCACCGTCGAAGTTCTGCACCTCTGCGTCATATGACTCTTCATTCAGAACGATATCAAATGTTATATCACTCTCTGAAAGATATGTTCCCGCAGGGTTTGCAGTCTCGCGGATAACATATGACGCGCCTGTAAGAAGGCCGTCGAAGGTAAGAACTCCTTTTTTATCTGTGTATCTTACGCAGATAGGGATAAGTTCTTCCTCTTCATCTTCGTTTCTGGTTACACGATAGAGAGTGTACGCTGCATCAGCGATAGGTTTATCAGGATTAATCTCGCTCTTCTTGACAAGTGTAACCTGCCCGCGAACCCGGTCATTGACTACCGTCTGCTCATTCTCAGGCAGATCCTTGAGTCCGCTGGATACACCATTCTCTATTGTCACATAATGTTTTGTCTCATCCTGAATATATGGTGCCTCAGGCGTGTTCTCCTGAACATAGTAGTCACCGTTTCTCAGGTTGCTGAAAACTACCTGTCCATTCTCATCAGGGATGGCAGTATCTACAAGCTCATCTCCATCCACTTTATAGAGGTTGAAGCTTGTCTTGCTGAACGAAGCTGTTGCGTCTGCAGGATAGAGGGCATTCTCTGAGCACGACTCGTTGATAAAAACCATTTTATCGAAGGATACAGTTCCGTACTTGTAAGTATTTGTTATTCTGTATCCGTTGGTTATACCCTCAATAGCTTCCGGTTCTGATCCAAGATATGCTGCAACCGGCTGCTCGGTTACACTGTACCGGATTTCCTTGCCCTGCTTGTCATACCTTGGAATATTCGCAAAGCTGCAGCACCAGTCCTCATCTGAAGTTGCGGTGTATTCTGCAATCTTGTTGCCGTTAGCTATGAGATTGAATACGATATCTGTTCTTTCAGCATCATATCCGTCATCTTCCCAGTTCTTTTCAGCATAAGCGCTTGTAGTAACAAGAGTGTTCTTGATTCCGAGATTGTACTCCACTGTGTCATCTGTCTTTCCTTCAGCAACTGTGTTTGAAGTATCTGAAGTGTAAGCTGTTTTCTCAAGTACAGTTCCGTCACTATCAAGCATAGACTCTACTATCTTGTAGGTAATTGGTTCCGGCACTCCTTTTACAGAAGGCTTTGACCAGTACTTGAGCAGCTTATCCCACTTTACCGAGCCCTTGCTGTTGCTGCCGATTATAACAGTCTTTGAAGCTGCTACCTCTGTATCAGGAGCGAAAACGCTGCTGTCTGCCACTGCCCAGTTATCTGCCTGCGACTTATCTGTCGCACCCTGCTTCAGGTAGTATACGGTGAACTTAACTTGAGGTCTCAGATTATCAAAATCGATAACAGCGCCTTTATCTCCGACAAATTCTTTCTCAGCATTAATTGTCAGGACTGTACGGTCAGGATCCTCAAGCTCATTAGTTACCTTGACATTAGCTTCGCTTGCGTCTCCAGAATTCTTCCATTTCACTGACTCAATTTCGTAAGCGTCAGCATCCTCTGTAATGTCATAGAGTTTGCTGTAGTTGCTGTCAGGCATTGCTGGAATAACAATTCCGTCCACAGTCCACTCGTCTTCTCCGCTTACAGTTGTAAGCTCCTTTGTAATGCTGAACTTCTTGTTCTTGCTTGTGATTGTAATGTGTACCTTTTCAGGTCTTTTGTTATCTCTGTTGCTTCCGTCGTCCCACGCTTTGATAAGCCTGAAGCTTGTCATATCAATGACATTGCTGAAAGCAACCGTCTTAACAGCATCACCGCTTGTTGTGATATTTACAGTCTCCGGATTGAACTCATCAGTAATCGAACCCTTAACCTGTGTCTCACTTGATGCCGCATTAAGTTTGCCGATTGACTCAACTACGCGATATCTCCACTTGCGACCCTGCTTATCGTACTTAGGCAGCTTTGTCCATGAGTATGAAGACGAGCCGTCAATCTTTGTATAATTCTCCGCCTTGACAGTGATTGGTTTAACATCTGATCCGACAGATGCCCATTTCTCTCCATCGATACTTCTCTCGAGACTGAATGTCATACTCTCAGGAAGCACCCCGAGATCCACCAGCTGCTGAACCTCTGCAGCTGTCATTACCTTGCCGGTAAAATCATTCTTCCACTCCTTCTTGACTTTTACATCAACAGTCTCAAGAGTGTTCGTGATGTCGAGGCTGTACTCCAGCGTGTTATCGGTCTTGCCGTCAATAACCGCTTTCGATGCATCTGTTACATATGCAGTCTTGGAGAGTTCTGTATCTCCGTCCTTCAT
>JAZUII010000008.1:0-3268 GCA_045642105.1 Anaerovoracaceae bacterium
GGCCTCCGACTTAGTTAATTGTCGAGATTGTATCGTCCGTCCTTAATAGCCACAACACAGCCCCTTCTCTTTGAAGAAATAAGCGTAATAGGCTCTCCTTCATAGCAGCCGAGTCTGAAAAGGAAAGATCTCATCTCCTCATCATCTGTTGCAATCTCTTTGACCATGTAAGTCTGGCCAACCACTGCATCTTTAAGTGTCATAAGTCCTCTCATAAAGTTCATAATAGTTTATCCTGTAAGTTAGTGTTGGCTAACTTTCCTTTCGTAATAAATGGTTAGCTTCCGCTAACTTGTCTATATGTTAGCACCCGCTAACTCGCTTGTCAACACTTTTTCTGCATTTTCTTTTCACTGTCCTTGCGCCATTTCCATATCTGTGTTACAATCACCCACAGTCAAAAAAATATGGTAATTTGTATTAAGCAAGTCGCTTCGATCCACGTTTGATAGGGAAAATCCCTGTCCGGCGTGGTTTTTTGTTTATTGGAGCTTCTGAAAGGGGTTATATGAATACAGCATTTGAAACAATCAAGAATATTCTCACAGTCATCATCGGTATGACCATCTACGCAGTCGGCGTGTGCTTCTTCATCGTTCCGTCTGGTCTCATCACCGGCGGCACGACAGGCATCGCCCTCATCGCGAACCACTTCCTCGGCATCTCAATCTCGCCGATTGTCGGCGTTTTTAACATCGCAATGTTCATACTGGGATTCGTCTGCTTCGGCAAGAAATTCGCGCTCAACACTCTCGTCGGCACAATTTCATACCCTGTGCTCCTCGGCATCATACAGTCAGCCATCAGCGATTTCGTGCTCACCCACGACATCCTGATCTGCGCGCTTTTCGGCGGTCTCTGCATCGGACTTTCGCTCGCGATGGTTCTCAGAATCAGCGCCAGCACAGGCGGCATGGATATTCCACCGCTGATGCTCCAGAAATTCTGCGGCATTCCGGTTTCAGTCAGCCTGTATATCTTCGATTTCGTCATTCTCGTCGGGCAAATGCTCTACTCTGATGCAAGGGCCAGCCTCTACGGCATCCTCCTTGTCATCGTGTACACCCTCACTCTCGATAAACTGCTCGCTATCGGCGAGTCACGCAGTCAGGTACAGGTTGTCAGCGAGCACTGTTCAGAGGTAAAAGCCGCGATTATTCGCGAACTCGACCGCGGCGTCACACTGCTCCACGGCCAGACAGGTTATCTCGGTATCGAAACAGATATTGTGCAGTGTGTAGTTGCACCACGTGAGCTGCATCGAGTTGAGAAGCTTGTCCACAGTGTTGATCCCGAGGCCTTCGTTGTAATGAGCAAAGTCACCAGCGTAAAAGGTCGCGGCTTCAGCAGCGAGAAGATATATCTGGATAGATAGAAAAGGCTACCACACCACTAGTATGCACCCAGAATTCTAGACGCATATCAGTGCAAAGTCCTTTTCTGTCACTTACTGAAATGCAAGCTCCTTGGTTTTGTGGCACAAGCAGGTTCACTATTTCCACCGCACCCCACTCATAATAATTCGCAATACAAAAACCCTCCTTACTGGTTTGTCCAGTAAAGAGGGTACATATCATAAACGAAATCGTTCCACTCAAACGGTGATTTATCCAGCCGTTACAGAGCTTTGCTCTTCTCTGCCGCCTTATTAATGCAGTCGATAACTGCGCCTCTCATGCCGCCCTTCTCAAGAGCCTCACAGCCCTCGATTGTTGTGCCGCCCGGAGAAGTAACCATATCCTTGAGAGCGCCCGGATGAATATCCATCTCGAGGATCATTTTGGCTGTGCCAAGGCAGGTCTGTGCTGCAAGCTGATAAGCAACAGCTCTTGGAAGGCCCTGCTTAACGCCGCCGTCTGCCATTGCCTCGATGAACATTGCAACATATGCAGGACCGCCGCCGTTAAGTGCGCAAGCCGCATCGATGAGCTTCTCCGGAATCATTACTACAACACCGATTGACTCGTAGATTGACTTAGCGATCTCGAACTCCTCATCAGTGAACTCGTTGTCGCTGCAAACTGCGAATGCGCCCTCGAAAACCATGGCAGGTGTATTAGGAAGCAGTCTGAGAATTCTTGGATTGCCGTCAATATTAGCGTGAAGTCTCTCCGAGGATACTCCGGCAACGATTGACATCATAGCCTTGCCGTCGAGTGCTTTCCTGCACATTCCGAGAGCCTCTTCCATCTGCTGAGGTTTAACTGCAAGCAGAATGATATCTGACTTTGCGCAGACATCCTCGTCGTCAGCCGCAAGGTTGACGCCCCAGCCTGCTGCTTTTTCCATCATCTTAGGATTGATGTCGTATACATACACCTTCTCCTTGTCGAGCACTCCGCTCTTCAGCGCGCCGTCAAGAATTGCGCCGCCCATGTTTCCGACACCGATAACTCCGATAGTCTTATTAATCATGTCTAATCTCCTATCCGAGGGCCATCCCTGCAGCCCTCTTAATCAATACTATTTCGCTCTGTGGTACTCCCACGCTTTTTCAATTGCTCCTTCTGTCTCCATCAGTAGCTTTGTTCCCTCAGCCATGCATCTTGCAGCATAGAGCATTCCCTTCCAGCCGATGCTCATGCCGGCCTGTCTCTCATTCGCCCAGTGGTGGATTGCCGTTCCCGTAATCATTGTCTGGGCACTGAGCGTAATCAGCGGAACCGTGTGGCTGACCGCCGAAGCATCCGTTCCGATATATATAATCTGCGGTTCATCCTCGAGTTCGCAGAGTCCGGTGAAGTAATTACCATCGTTCCTGATTCCCGCCGCCTCACTGAGCTTCGCAGCGTATTCGAACTCCTCCTCAGTATATGAAGGAGTTGGAATCTCTTTCATCACCTCGTAATAGAGTTCGCAAAGTGGTCTGTTGATCTTCATCTCGTCGCAGTATGCAACAAGCTCGATGTCGACAGTTGTGCCAGTCATCATCGCAGCACCGCGAGCGCAGTCATCAACCCTTTTCGACGCGTCCTCGGTGTATGCACGCTTAGGCGAGCGGATGAAGTAATTGGTTTTCGCATAATTCGGCACGATATTTGCCGGAATACCGTTGTCCTCGAAAGCGTAGTGCATTCTCACGTCGGTCGAAACATGCTCGCGCAGGAAGTTCACCCCCACATTCATGATCTCTGCCGCATCGAGCGCACTTCTTCCGAGTTCCGGGCATTCCGATGCGTGCGCAGGCACGCCGGTAAAAACATAATTCTTTCTGTCTATGGCAGGCCAGATGTCGTTGCAGACTCTGTTCCTGTCGAATGGATGCCAG
>JAZUII010000009.1:0-18887 GCA_045642105.1 Anaerovoracaceae bacterium
CCGCAGTCACAGGACTGCGGCTTGTTTTTGTATGTCGCTATTCAATCATACCGGCTTTCTTGAGAATTCTCTTTGCTTTGTGGTATGAAATATGTCCGCTCTGAACTTCTTTCTTATTAACAAGCACCTTGTAATCTATGCTTGCGGTCAGACCGCGGCAGCCTGATTTCATCATATACAGATAATATGCTGCTGCAGACTCAGTCTCTTTTACTCCGGCCTTGCTCGTATACTGCTTCTTGGCCGCTTTGGCATCATCTGTTGTGACTTTTGTAGTCATCTCCATCTTATTACCTTTTGCGGTTACAGACATTCTTGTCTCGGAGTCCATCTCCATATCACCGAACAAGTCTTCGCCGCCCATATCTTCCATATATGTCTCTATATTCTTTGTCAGCTTTGAATAGTTGATACCCCACACAACGCCGAACATAAGTGCAAGTGTTCCAAATATCAGAAGAGCAATAAGTAAATTGTTAGGGCCCTTGTTCTGATTCTTGTGATCGTCATATCTGCTTCTTTTTTCTGTCTTCTTTGCCATTTGTTATATTCCTCCTTGTTACAGAATAATGCGAAGCGTTGGCTTAGTCAAGTTTTCCTTCTATATTAAACCTTTTCAAAAAAAACATTATATAAAAAACATGTTTTCTTGCTTAGACCTCCCTCAAAGCAGTAGAATATAAATAGTGTTGTCATTTGACAGATATTACATATTTTATAAGAAGGAAGGAATTATAGCATGAAAAGATTAGCTGGTATACTTAGTGTCCTTCTGATTCTCTCAGCATGCTTCGGTGTATACAAGAGTGTTGCAGGAATCAAGGATATCGCTTCCAGCAAAGATTATTGGGAACAACAGGCTGTTCAGGCAAAAGACAACCTCACAAAGCTCGATGATGGCATCGCCCTGCTTGGTGAGAATGAGCAGGCATACATCGATGGGGTTAATAAGGTTGCTGAAGGAGAGAAGGCTCTTGCAAAAGGAAAGGCAGCTCTCTCCTCTGGTAAAAAGCAGCTTGCAAATGGCAAGAAGGCTTTTGCCGAAGGAAAAAAGAAGCTGACTGCAGGTAGAGCTGAAGTAGCTGCCGGTGAAAAGAAATTAGCTAAGGCTAAAGTCCTTCTTGAGAACGGAAAGAAGCAGCTTGATGAAATTGAGGAATCCGGTCTGCAGCAGGGAATTGCTGATTTCGACACTGATCTTGCAACTTGGTCGCAGGGCTATACTGCCCTCATGAGCGAAAAATCCAAGATAGCTAAGAAGGCAGCTCAGGGTGCATTCGACGAAGCAGCAGCTCAGTTTCCTGGAGGAGACCAGGTTGTAGCTGTTCTTCGCACCCCATCAACTCCACCGACCAAATACAAGGCTTCTGTCGAGAAGATGATCAATATAATGAGCGAGGTAGAAATCACAAAAGAAACAGAGGAGAACAAATCCATTCTTCAGGAGTGGCTTGAAGAATTCCAAAATCTCGTCTATGGAAAAACTTTACTTGCAGATAGTGCTCAGCAGATTTCTTCAAAAATTGCAGCCAATGATACTCTCAGGGAATCAATTCGAAAGGCAGGCGGAGCTAGAGCTATGGTTTTCCTTGAATCACTTGCATATGACCTTGATCCTGGAATAGGCAAAAAAATCATCTCGTATATCAAGCAGGCAGATATCGAGGATGTCGCAAAAGCCAACTTTATGAGTTACATTGAGAATGCCAATCAGATGCTCCAGACATTAAGCGCCGGAATAGATCAGAAAAAAGCTGAATATCAGCAGGGACTTAAGGATTATGCAGCAGGCCAGAAAAAACTTGCTGCCGGTAAAGCACAGCTCGAAAAGGGCGAGAAGGTTTTCACCGCCAGTAAGACTCCGCTCGCAAAGGGTGAGAAGGATGTCACTGCAGGAGAAGTAAAAGTGGCAGACGGAGAAGCTCAGCTTGCAGAAGGTAAAGCTCAGCTTGCCAGATATGAAGACGGAGAAGCTCAGCTCATCTATGGACTCAAGATAGCACTCGCGCTTGAAGGTTATACAGGCGTTGATTCTATCAAGGCAAGACTTGGGAATAATTTCAGTTTCATGAAAGCCAACAATAAGAACGTCAATCTCACAGCTGCAGGTGATGTTGTAAAGGCAGGAAGAGACATGCTGAGCGATACAGAGCTTAAGCTTACAGATGAACTCACACCTAAGTTCTACGGAAACATCGCAGTTATCATCGCATCGGCCCTTGCTCTCATCGGGGGTCTCCTCGGACTTATGAGGAAGTATGTGGCTGCTGGAATTGCCGGCGGACTCGCCGCGGCATCAGCAGGTATCGGTGCTGCTTTCTTCGCGAAGGCAGGAACAGAGATGGCTGAAATTGCAGGTTCATCACTCCTTGGAACAAGCCTCTACATTGGAGCATTTACTCTTCTTGCAGTTGGAGTTGTTCACGCAATCATAAACCTTGCAGCAAAGAAAAAAGCTTAACACTAATTAATACGAACAGAAACTGCGCCTTAAGACCATAAAGGCGCAGTTTTCTTATATTCCGCCTTTTTCCAGAATAACGGGAAGTGCTGACATTATCTGCGCCGCACGATATTCAACATTTTGGCAAAAACTGTATAATAAATGTCATATCTCCTTGCTATGTTGTCATAATTAGAGTTAAAATAATAACAAATATATTCGTATAATTTCAATTTATAAAGGCAATTCTAGGAAAGGAGTATTTATCTAATGAAAGGACTATCCAAGATACTCAGTGTTCTTCTGATTGTGTCTGCCTGCTTCGGCGTATACAAGAGTGCCGAAGGAATCAAAGACATCTCTTCAAGCAAGGACTACTGGGAAGAACAGGGTGCCGAGGCTAACGAGAACTTCGACAAGCTCGATGACGGTATAGCTCAGCTCAGCGAGAATGAGCAGGCTTATATCGAGGGCGTAGATCAGGTTGAACAGGGTGAAGCCGACCTCGCCAAGGGTAAAGCTGACCTCGCCAAGGGTAAAGCTGATCTCGCCAAGGGTAAGGCTGACCTTGATAAAGGTAAAGCTGACCTCGCCAAGGGTAAGGCTGACCTCGCTGCCGGTAAAAAAGAACTCGCAAAAGGTAAAACTGATCTCGCTACAGGTAAAAAGAAGCTTGATGCCGGTAAAAAAGAACTCGCAGACGGCAAGAAGTCTCTTGCAGGCGCAGAGGCAGAATACGGCGGAGAAGGAGTACCTGTACTCAAGTCAGCATATGACAATGTTAACGCATTAATGCAGCCTAAGAGTGTTGACGAGGCAGCAGCAATCGCAGCTCAGAGCGCAGGAGTTCCAGCAGAACAGCTTCAGCAGATCTATCAGGCTGTTGCAGACGGAATGAAGGCTGGACTCTCAGAAGATGCTGCCATCGACAAGGTAGCAGCACAGGCAGCAATGTCACAAGTTCAAACTGCTTACGAGGCTATGAAGAAGCTGGTTGACGGTTATTCTCCAGAGG
Organism: Anaerovoracaceae bacterium; assembly: GCA_045642105.1. Lineage (GTDB taxonomy): Bacteria > Bacillota > Clostridia > Peptostreptococcales > Anaerovoracaceae > Crickella. Next base: position 3,459 of record JAZUII010000009.1, read on the forward strand.
AGGCTGCCCAGGCCGTAGCAGCTAAAGCTGGCAAAGAAGTATCTGTAGTTAAGGCTGCATACGATGCAGTTGCAGCAGGAATGAACGCTGGACTCTCAGAGAGCGATGCTGTTCTTGAAGCAACTTTCGCAGTAGTTGCTTCAAACGTTGATGGAGCAGATGCAGCAAAGGTAAAGGCTCTTTACAAAGCAAAAGAGGCATACCCTGATGATACAGCAGCTGCTTTCGCTGTAGTGGCACAAGCTGTCGGTCTTCCTACATCAATTGTCAATAACATATATCACGGCGTGCAGAATGAAATAGATAACGGCGCATCAGAAAGTGAGGCAGCTGCTCGGGTAGAGGCTAGCCTTGGAGGTAATATCCCTGCCTCAGAAATAGCAGCCGTTTATGAAGGTGTTGTAAATACAGTTGCCATGATAGGACAAGTATATGCTGCTGTAAATGGCAATATGGGCTCAGTTCAGGCAGCATTTGAAAATGTTGCGGCTCTCGTGGCAAAGAAGACACCAGAACAGGCTGCAGCAATTGCATCGCAGAATACAGGTAACGATGCAGCTCAGCTTCAGCAAATCTATGAAGGCGTTACCACTGGAATAAGCGCAGGTCTTTCAAAGGATGCTGCTCTTGAGAAGGTAGCTGCACAGGCCGGCAGATCTCAGGTTGAGCAGGCTTATACTGGAGTCAAAGAGCTCATGAAAGGATACTCAAAGGATAAGGCTGTAGCTGCAGTTGCTAATGCAGCAGGCAAGACTCCGGAGGAGATTAAGGAAGCATACGCAGGTTATCAAACATATACTGCCGGAAAAGCTAAAGTGGCTGCGGGCGAGAAAGAAGTTGCAAAAGGCGAGAAAGATTACGCGGCTGGCAAGGCAAAGCTCGCTGCCGGTGAGAAAACTGTAGCTGCAGGTGAGAAGGCTGTTGCAGCCGGTGAAGCAAAACTCGCTGCGGGTGAGAAAGATTACGCGGCTGGCAAAGCAAAACTCGCTGCTGGTGAAAAGACTGTTGCAGACGGTGAGGCGAAGCTCGCAGAAGGCGAAGCTCAGCTCGCTGAAGGAAAGGCTCAGCTCGCTCAGTACGAGGACGGTGAAGCTCAGCTTATCGATGGACTCAATATCGCTCTCGGAACAGAGGCTTATCCAGGAGTAAAGGCAATCGCTTCAAGACTCGGAAAGAACTTTGATTTCATGAAGGCAAAAGGAAAAAATGTTAACCTTGCAGCTGCAAGTGATGTTGTAAAAGCAGGAAGAGATTTCATCGCTGATACAGAAGTAAGAGTAACTGAAGAGCTTATGCCTAAGCTCTATGGAAACATCGCAGTTATCATCGCTTCCATCCTCGCACTCATCGGCGGACTTCTCGGACTTAAGGGTAAGTTCAAGGCTGCAGGAGTTGCAGGAGGACTTTCTGCAGTAGCTGCAGGAGTCGGCGCAGCATTCATCAAGAAGGCTGGAGTTGAGATGGCAAAGATTGCAGGATCAACAATTCTCGGTACCAGCCTCTACATTGGAGCATTTGTACTTCTCGCCGTTGGAGCTGTACACGCAGTATCAAATCTTGCAACAAAGAAGGACGCATAGTAACTCTTCTGTTGCAGCTTATGACAAGATAAAATCCGCTGGCACATGCCAGCGGATTTTTTATTCCCTCAGGCTCTCAATTGCCCCCTATTGTAAAAGACCAGGTCGACCTGGTCTTTTATCTTAAATTCCTATTATCCGTCCCTTGACATTTTCTTTAATCACCGCGCCGAAAGTTCGCGAGTCTATGGATTCCGGTCTGTTATCCCCCAGCACGAAATATGCATCTTTTTCAACAGTATACGGATATCTGACGCTGCCTTCCTGCGGTTCTGTTGGAGACACCGCATAAGGCTCCTCTACTGCCTCTCCGTTGACAACAAGTCTGCCATTTCTGACTTCCACTGTATCCCCTTCAACCGCAACTACGCGCTTGACATATCGATCTCCGGAAGGCATCCTGATTGCCACCACATCTCCGATTTCGTAGGTGCTGCAAAGCCTCAGGAAGACAACCTTCTGGCTATTCTTCAAAGCCGGATTCATCGATACCCCATCTACCGTCGAGAATCCGATTACTGTTGCCATCAGCACAAGCACAGCAGCTATTGCCGCAATCAGCTCGATTGCAAAACGCTGGCCATTGTATTTGGCTCGGGCATTCTTTGCGTGATTATTCTTCACGATGTCTCTCCTTTTAGCTTAAACTGTTCTTTTCGCTGGATAGTTTGAGAACCCTCTCCTCAAGCTCCTTCTCTGTCTTCCTGAGCTTGCGGTCTCTGATTACGAAAACTGCAATCGTCGCAGTAAGGATGATTGCGGCCGGAATATCCCAGCCGCAGAAGCCAAGTAATGTATGATATACCATTCCCTATCTCCTTTCCGCTCTCACAAATCCGAATCTCTCTTCAAACGCTTCAGCGAATTCTTTTTCGCGCTTTCCATTCTTAACATGGTGCAGAGCTGCAGTTGCAGTGAATGCTGCGAAAATCACTAACGCAAGAAGCGTCCATATACACATTCCCATGCTCTCATGTAATGCCTGATGTAACTCTGTCATATGAGTTCTCCCTTCTTTATACCTGCGTAAGGCTGTTATACCTGTTCGCCGGACCGTGCGAGTGTTGCTTCGAGCTCATGAATTCTCGTCTGACGCTTCTTCATATCGCTTGTATATGCCGCAAGTGTTCCAAGAGCACCCAGCATGAGGAGGAGATGCAGTATGCAGCAGTTTGCATCGAGCATCTGCTTAGCGAGAGGAACTTTTGCGTCACCGATTTCGGTAAGTGAATAGCCGTCCCCATCAGCAATCTGGCCGACCACACTTCTATCACTTGTGCCGTCTCCGCCAGGAGAACCGTACTCAAGAGCGCTGTCTTCATCCGGGCCGTCATTTTCCAAGCTGTTATTATCCAAGTTGCCATCATTTGAGTTCTCATTATCTGAACCGCCTGCAACTTCATCGGCTTTTACTACCTCAAGAACACCATATGCGAGTTCGAGATCATAGTTCTCTTCCTTAGTGTTGAGTTCTTCACTGATGCCGCACTTGAACACATTGTTGCTCTTTCCAACCTTTGTCTGTGAACCTGTGAAGCTGTAGATGAAGCCTTCTCCCTGAACGAAACCGTCTCCGCTTACAGTAATACGGTCATCCATCAGAGGTTTGCCGTCATATTTCTTGCTTGCACTTGCTGATGTGAGAACAACTTTTCTCTTCGTGATCTCAAGCTGTCCATCACTTACGAGCACGAACTCTACGTTGAAGCATTCATCAGCATTTCTGAACTGCTCAACATCAAGACCCATAGCATATACGCCAGCATCTGTGCCTGTTGCAATCTTTGATATTGATGCATTCTCTCTGACATTTGCGAGGTCATACTCTACACCTTCAGCATCTGTCTTGGCTGTAAGCTCATATCCTTCTACAGTCTGCTGCTCTCCGCAGTACTTCTGTTCAGTGCAATTACCTGTAATGCCGACCTGAACATTGGCTTTGTAATAAACCTCAAGTACAAGGCTTCCGTCTCCTGCAATCTTTCCCTCGAGCTTGTTACCCGGGTATTCCTCGTAGAATGTGTATCCGTCAAAAGTCTTGCTGGCAGCCTTTGCTGCTTCGTCTGTTACGCCGCTGAGCTTATCTTTTTCAAGCTCAGTCCAGCCGCCGTTTCCATCATATCCAAGATATTTTACTGTGTAAGATGTATCTTCGTCAGCCGCCCACTGTGCAACATATTCTGTGTTTTCAGTTACCGCATTTACCTGCTTAGGATTCCATCCTGTGAAATGATATCCAGGTTTCGATGTCAATGTGCCTTTGAAAACAGGAGTTGCTGAGCCATATGAAAGGCCTTCTGTTGTCTGAGTATCAAAAGTTCCATACTCACCGGCAGTGTATTTTACCGTGAACTGCTGCTTGAAGTATACCTTCAATACAGTTGTTGCATCTCCTTTAATCTTGCCGTAGAGAACATTTTCAGTATTATTCTCATCAAAGGCATAGCCGTCTTCTGACGTTGTCAGATCATCATCAGTCACATAAACAGAACTGTCTGTTATACCGGTTCGGGTGATAACTGAGTCTGCTTTTCCATACTTTCCATCCTTCTGGAAGTAGAACTCGACTTTATACTCAGTATCGCTGTCAGGAGCCCATTTTGCCTCATATACAACATTTCCGCTTACCGTCTTCGCAATTGCTTTGCTCCATCCGACGAAGTGATATCCCTGATAATCTGAAGGTTCTGCTCCGTATGCAGGTGTCTCTGCTCCGTAATCCAGTGCGTCAAAAGTCTTTGTCTCGAATGCACCCTTGAGTGAACCGGCTGTATATTTTACAGTGTACTGTGCCTTGAAATATACCTTCAGAACAAGGCTTCCATCGCCGGCAATTGCTCCGCTGTATGCGTCTGTTTTTGACTCATCAAGAACATAATCATCCAGCTTTGGTTTCTTATCTTCTGATGTTACAGATACCTTTGATGCAGTTGTTCCCTTTCTGATTTCAGGCTGCACGCTAGGATCAGCGCTGTACTGTCCTGTTTTCATGTCCTGATAGTAGAATTCCACAGTGTACTTTGTGTCTGTATCAGCTTTCCACTGAGCTTCATACACAGCATTTCCGCTTACCTTCTCTGCAACTGCAGGCTTCCATCCTGCAAAGCTGTATCCAGGTGCGTGTGTTATCGCTCTTGTAAAATCAGGTGTTGCTTCACCGTAATCAAGCGATTCGATTGTCTGTGTTCTGAAGGATCCGAATTCTCCAGGAGTGTAACTTACGCTAAACTGCTCTTTGAAATATACCTTGAGCACGAGACTTCCGTTGCCGCTGATTCTGCCTGAAAGCACATTTTCAGCATCCTCATCAAATACATATCCGTCTCTTACCGGCTGTCTCTCATTCTGACTTACTGCTGCTGATGTATCGGTTGTTCCATATCCGGTCGATACTGAGTCCGCATTGCGTGAGTACTTTCCATCCTTCTGATAGTAGTATTCAACTTTATACGAAGTGTCTGATTTTGCCTTCCACTGAGCAATGTAGTCTACGCTCTTTGTAACGTCTTTAGCAACAGCAGGAGACCATCCGACGAACTCATATCCTGCCTCTGCAGAAATTTTTCCCTCAAACTCAGGAGTTGCAGTACCATAATCGATTCCGCTCTTCACCTGAGCATCAAATATGCCGTGTGCTCCTTTTGAGTAAGTTACTTTGAACTTCTGCTTGAAGTATACCTTCAGTACGAGTGTTCCGTTTCCATCAACAACTCCACCGAGAACATTAGCAGCATCCTGGTCGAATACATATCCGTCCTTCTTAGGGGTTCTGTCTTCCGATGTTACAGATACTCCTGTGTCGGTTGTGCCCTTTCTTACAACAGCTGACTCTGCAGCATCATACTGGCCGCCGGTCTGATAATAATACTCGACTCTGTATTCTGTATTATCATTTGCAAGCCACTGAGCTGTATATACAGCATCAGCCTTTACATTTGCGGCTGGATCCGGTGTCCATCCATTGAAGCTATAACCTTTTTTACCTTCAGGAACACCATCGAATTCAGGAGTTACAGCCTTGTAATCAATGCCTTTGTATGTCTGCTCATTAAATACACCCTTTGCGCCAGGATTGTATTTAACGGTGAACTGCTGCTTGAAGTATACCTTCAGTACAGTTGATCCATCGCCGCGGATTGTGCTGCTGAGCACATTATCTGCTTTACTGTCGAAGATGTATCCCGGTTTTTCTGTACTCTTATCTGCATCGGTCACAGTTACGATTGATGCTGTTGTACCGCTTCTTTGAATTGTGGTATCAGCACTGTCAGAATATGTACCGTTGTTCTGGAAGTAGTATTCGACAGTATACTTCGTATCGGACTTGCCCTTCCACTGAGCGACATACTCTATGTCTGTTTTTACCGTATCAGCTGCCTGTGGATTCCATCCGGTGAACTCATATCCTGCCTCACCCTCCGGAGTTCCGTCAAATTCAGGTGTAGCTGCGCCGTAGTCAAGACCGTTCCTTACCTGAGACTTGAAGGTTCCATGCGCACCCTTCGAATAAGTTACGCTGAACTGAGCCTTGAAGTAGATTTTGAGCACTGTTGTGCCGTTTCCGTCAAGTGTTGCACTGAGCACATTTGCAGCATCCCTGTCCAGAACATATCCGTCTTTCTTAGGAGTCATGTCTTCAGCTGTTACGCTTATAGCACTGTCAGTAACCCCTGTTCTGCCGATAGTGCTGTCAGGCTGTTCGCCGTAGCCGCCTCCGGACTTGTCCTGATAGAAGTACTGAACCTTATATGCAGTATTGTCTTTTGCCTTCCACTGAGCAACATACTCTGTGTCATTTGTTACAGTATCTGAAATCTTAGGGCTCCAGCCATTGAACTCATATCCTGCTGCAGGTGCGATTGTTCCGCTAAAACCAGGTGTCTTTGTGCCGTAAGCGAGGTTGCCTGTTGTCTGTTTTGCAAACTTGCCGTACTGGCCTGGTAAATAGCTTACAGTGAACTGCTCCTTGAAGTAGACCTTGAGAACGGTTGAACCGTCACCTTTTATGGTCTCTTCAAGTACATTTGCCGTATTTGCGTCAAATATGTAGTTGTCTATTTCCGGTTTCTTGTCAGCTGCTGTCACTGCTGCCATTGAGTCTGTTGTTCCGGTTCTTTTTTCTTCAAACTCCGGTTCTGACTTGTATTTGCCATCCTTCTCGTAGAAGTACTGAACTTTGTATTCAGTATCAGTTCTCGCCTCCCACTGTGCGATGTATACGATATTCTTCGTTACAGACTTCTCTACCTTAGGTGACCATCCGGTAAAATCATAGCCTTCTTCGCCGCTGGCTTTTCCTGCAAATTCCGGAGTCTCAGCTCCGTATGTGAGTCCTGTTGATGACTGGCTCTCGAAATCGCCATGCAGTCCCGGCTGATAAGTAACAGAGAACTGCTGCTTGAAGTAAACTTTGAGCACGAGGCTTCCGTCACCCTCGATATTGCCGCTTAATACATTTGAAGCTGAACCGTCAAATACATAAGCGTCTTTTGCAGCTGTCTTGTCATCTGCTGTTACAGCAGCGTTTGTATCGGTTGTACCCTTTCTTTCCTTTTCGCTGTCAGGCTCAGAATCATATGCTCCATTCTTCTCATAGAAGTATTGAACCTTATATGCAGTATCTGTATCTGCTTCCCACTGAGCAACATACTCCACGTTCGATGTTACCTTATCAGCTGCTTTAGGGCTCCATCCTTTGAAGCTGTATCCCGCATCTCCGGAAGGGGTTCCTTCAAAAGCAGGAGTTGAATCATTGTACTTGAGTTCCGAATACTTCTGTGTCTCGAAATCACCATGGCTGCCCTTTGAGTATCTTACTGTGAACTGTTCTTTGAAGTACACCTTGAGAACAGTTGTACCGTCACCCTTGATTCTGCCGCTGAGGTCAGCTGATCTGGAATCATCAAAGATATAATTCGTGCTGCCTGGGATCTTATCCTCATCTGTCACGCTGATCTGCTGACTGGTCTTTCCGCTTCTTTTTACATATCCGTCAGGCTGCTCGCTGTAGCTTCCATTCTTCTCATAGAAGTACTGTACTCTGTATTCTGTACCGTCCTTCTCTGCCCACTGTGCAACATACTCCACATTGCCGCTTACCTTGTCAGCAACACTTGGAGTCCATCCTGTGAACTCATAACCGGCTTCGCCTGAAGGGGTTCCGCTGAACGCAGGTGTCACATCTCCGTAACTTGCATTCGCATTAGTCTGAGTCTCAAAAGTTCCATGCTCACCCTTTGAGTAACTTACTGTGAACTGCTCTTTGAAGTACACTTTAAGCACAAGACTTCCGTCAGCTGCAACCTTCGCCTTTAGAACATTAGGTGCCTCTGCATCAAATACATAGTCCTTTTCCGCGGCCTTCTTATCCGCAGCAGTAACTTCAACCTCTGCACCTGTTGTGCCGGTTCTGTCTTTCTCGCTGTCTGCTGTCTTGCTGTAGACACCGTTCTTCTGGTAGAAATACTGAACTTTATACGCAGTATTCTGCGCAGGTGTCCATGTTGCTGTATATACAGCATTTTCGCTTACAGTAGATGCTACAGCCGGACTCCATCCCGAGAAAACATATCCCTCTCTCGATGGATCATCAACAGCAGGCGTTACATCGCCCTTATATGCTTTTATAGTTACATCGGCAAAAACAGTCTCGCCGTCAATGCCATCTGTATATTTTACCGTATATGAGTCTTTCTCTATGTATCTTGCATAGTATGTTTTGTTGCCATCAACGGTTCCGCCAAAATCTGCTTTCGCCGTGCATGCCTCGTCGGTATACCATCCGTCGAATTTGTATATCTTTCCGTCTCTGGTTATTTCCTGTACAACAGCGTTTGTGCCGGGCTTCCTAAGCTTTGACTCTGCAGTTCCGTTGTCAACCTGCTGAGCGAAAGCATCAAGTGCATTGAAGTTGCTTGAACCAGGCGCCTTAACCGCAAAGTTTACAAAGCTTGTCTTCGTTGAATTGAGCGACATCGCATAATCGATGTGATATGTATGAGTTCCGTTTGAAGCATAAGTATTATAGCCGTTAGCACCCGAATTTGCGCCATCAGCACATGCTGCTCCAATTACAGTAAGAGTGTAGTATCCGTACTGCGAGGCTTCAGCGGTACCTGCCGCTGCATACCTGTAAGTAACACCATCCACCGTTATATCAGGATAGAGAGTCTTTACAACTGTACCGAAAGAATAGCCTGAAATATGAGTTCCAAGACTTACTTTCTTTGGATCCTGAACACCACTGATTTTGACTATACCAAGGCCATACCATTTATTGTCAGGGTTTCCGCCGCCATCAACACTTTTGCCTGGCATAAGAGCATAGAGATATGCATCATAACCGTCATCGACAGGTTCTGAAGCCTTGACAGTAATCTTAAAGTTCTGAACTTTGAGTCCACTGTAATACACTACCATTGCTTCACCAACTTTTTTTGCGCTTATGTTTCCCTTTGAGTCAACACTTACAATCGATGAATTTAATAAGACGCTCCACTTTCCGTTCTTATACGCTGGATTAGGAATAATCTGCATAGTGTCGCCAACAGTAAGTGTTATCGCCTTTGGTGTTGCCCCTGAAGTCTCGTTCTCGGGCACGATATTTTCAGCAGGTGTTTCTTCCTCTGCAGGTGAAGGTGTTACTGTTGCAGGAGCAGATGTTTCTTCCTCAGTTGCGGGTGTTTCCGCTGCAGGTGAAGGTGTTTCTGTTTTTTCTCCCACTTCAATCGACTCCTGTTTGATCTCAGGAGTTTCTGTAGTAGCAGTTTCAGCAGCACCTTCCACTTTTTCTTCGAGTTCCTGCTCCGTCTTCGCATTATCAGAATTAGCAGCCTTAAGCACATTTCCGGTAGTAAATCCAAGACTTGTGACAACCAGTACCCCGGCGAGCAAAAGTGCTAATCCTCTTCTTGCTTTATTTCTCATACTAACAACCTCTTGATTATATTCATAAATGCATATAGCGCTGTTTTATCTCTAATAGAAAGTGCATAGCTTATATGATTCTGGTTCAACAAAAAAATAATTTAAAAAATACACTTTTTTGTGAACTTATATGGTGTTTTGCGGACTCTTTTATAGAAGAAGAAAACCCTTACATGTTATGATATTTCTGACAATACTTAAGGAGATAATGCGAAAATGAAAAGAATTGACAGACTCAAAACCATTCAGCTTATTTGCCTCGCGGCACTGGCGATTGCCTCTGCAGTGGTAATATGTCTCAACAAAGGTCTTTATCACACCATAGCAACAGATACAGGAGTTAAGCTCATGTGCTGTATGCTCTGGCTGGCATTAGTTACTTCGTTTATCTTTATCTTCCTGGATCTGCATATCTTCGGCACTTTCAAGAGTGATTACCGCGAGCTTGACTATGCTGTTCATTCAGATCCTGTTGCCGGAATCGCAAACAGATACAGCAGCGATTCCATTATTGAGAAATACCTCGATAAGGCTCTTCCTGAAGGTCTCGGATGCATAATGATTGAGCTCTCGAACATTCAGGAAACAAACAAACTGTACGGCCATCTCGCCGGCAATCAGCTGATTCGCGACTTCTCAACAGTCCTCAAGATTGCCGCAGTCAACCTCTGTTTTGCAGCAAGAAACGGCGGTAACAAATTCCTCATTATTTTCGAGGAGTGTTCGGATGAGAAAATCGACATGTTCCTTGCAAGAGTTAATCAGAAGGTTGGTGCTCACAACTCCGAGCCCGGCACTCACCCAATAGAGTACAAACTGGGAATTGCTTTCAATGAGAATCCGGAAGTTGTCAGAACTATTACAGATCTTATTGCACTCTCCGACAGAAGAATTAAAGATGATTCTGCCGGCAGATAAACTGCAGATGCACGGAGAGCAACAATGGCACAGTTAGATTACCAGTACATCGGAGAGTTGGTTAGGCAGGTGCAGCAGGGAGACAGTAATGCTTTCGCCGAACTCTATGCGGCAACTTATCAGAAGCAGTACTTTGCGGCATACAAATACCTGAAGGACGAATTCCTTGCACAGGATGCCCTTCAGGAGACTTATATTACCGCGCTTAAGAATATTCATTCACTGAGAGATCCTAAGCTGTTCATATCCTGGCTCAACCAGATTAATTTCCGAACCTGCTTCAAGCTCAACGAAAAGCAGAAGCAGTACAATCTTGAAATGGCAGAATATAATTCCGGGGATTTCACTCTTCATGCAGATATCGGAGAGAATCCTGAGTCAGCTGTAATTCAGATTGACGAAGAGAGGTTCATCGCAAGACAGGTTCTCGACCTTCCATTCTCCGAGTCACAGGCTTTGCTCCTCAGGTACTACAACAATTTGACAATTGAGGAAACAGCCGAGATAATGGGTTGCAGCAAAAGTTCAGTCAAGAGACATACCGCAAGCGGACTCGAACGACTGAAGAAGATACTTAAACAGTAAGGAGGTGAGTTCCTTGGCAGACAAAAATAATAATATTGATCAGTTAATTACGCCTGAACTCGCCGACCAGATGCTTCAGAACATCTTTGAGGCATGTGATTTCGAGCCGAACACAATCAAGCTGGAAGATCTGGAGACATACAGCAATTACAGGAGCGACCGCTTTGCAATTCGCAAAATTCTTGTAATCGCTATGCTCGTACTCTTTTTCCTTGTGCCGGTCCTGTTCATCTCACCGCATATTACTTCAGTTAATCAGACGACAGATGCAAGTCCTACATATAATATCAGCGTAGATTCTCTGCTCCCTGTCACAAGTGTCAGAGCTACAATCAACGGTAAAGATGCACCAGTCTACGAAACTCAGAAACACGTATATACAATTCAGCCCGGAGAAGAGGGCACGATGTATGTGACCGTTACAATACTTAATCATCAGTATGTTCAGAAGAAGATTAAAGTTACTGATGTAGACAGTGCCAGTCCCAGTGTTGTTAACAGCCGAAAGGACAGTGACCGTCTGTATCTGTATGTAGAGGACGAAATATCAGGCATTGACTATGACACAGTATATGCAATGGGTTCTGACAAGAGAAAAATAGACCCTATGTCGATAGACGAGAATGAAGGGCTCATCATATTCAGATATCCGACTGCTTCGCTCAACATCTATATTCCTGATAAGGCAGGCAATCAGCTGCAGCTGCTGCTGACAGTATAGACGCTGACGAGGTAGTCATTACCGATCCCCCAAGGAGGCCGCAAAGCATATGAAACGCAAAGTACAGTTATTATTAATCTTTGCGATTATATGCTTTGCGGCTTACTTTATGCCCTCATGCAGCAGCAATCATAACGCGAAAAACAGCGGGCGTATAACTCAGAGCAACTGCCTTTTACCAGAAGCACCCGGCAGAGAAACGCTGACGAGCGATGATGTTACTGCGGATATTTCCAATATAACCGAAGGCTACCTCATGGTGAGGTATACAGGTGATTCAAAGGAGATTAAAGTTCAGCTTACCGGTCCGGGCGCAGACCCCTACACTTACACGTCTCAGCCCGGGGACTATCACTGCTTCCCTCTGAGCGAAGGCAGCGGTGACTACCAATTGGATGTGCTGGAGAACATAGGAGACCACCTTTACGCACTTGTATTCTCAGACCACATAAACGCAAGGATTAAAGACGAATTCAGACCTTTTATGTATCCTAATCAGTTCGTAAGCTTTGACAATGATTCAGAATCTTCAGAACTTGCCCGCAAGCTGTCGGATTCGTCCGAGAATAATCTGGAATTTGTGGAGAAGGTCTATGATTACACAACAGAAAAGATACATTATGACGAGGATAAGGCCGCCAATGCTGACGCTGACTACATTCCCGATCTTGACCAGGTTATCGCCAGCGGTAAAGGCATATGTTTTGACTACGCCGCTCTGATGTGCGCAATGCTTCGTTCACAGGGTATTCCCGCGAAGCTTGTTGCCGGTTATTCAGGAACTGTGTACCATGCGTGGGTCAGCGTATATCTCGATGAAACAGGCTGGGTCGATGATATGATTGAATTTGACGGCTCAAGCTGGTCCCTGATGGATCCTACTCTTGCATCCGTCAGCAACAGCAAATCCGTCCGCAAATATATCGGAGACGGAAGTAACTACACTCCGCAGTTCTACTACTAGCGCATTATGCATGAAACCATTATTATACAGGAAACAAAAGAGGCACTACATGTTCGAACATGTAATGCCTCTTGTTCTCTTTATAGGAGCCCCTATTACAGGAAACTCTACTTATCTTTCTTCTGTGCGAGCTTGTTGGTATCAATGCTTCCTCTGTATACAACAAAGCGGTCATACAGATACTCTGTCGAAAGGTTAAGTCCCATATTGATGCCTGTAACAAGGTATTCGTTCCATAGAAGCGTCTCTGCAAGGTAATTGCCGAGAACTGTTGTAACAGGCGTGAAAACGCAATAGAACAGCGCAACCAGTGCCATCGCCTTTGGGACGTTAGCGGCACTCTTGAAAGTAAACCTTCTGTTCAGTGTAAAATTCCACAGAACCGATAACACAAGTGCCGTGAGATAGCACGGCCAGTATTTAAGATTCGTCAGCTCGTTCATTGCTGTAAAAGCAGCGAGTTCTATTATTCCGGCTGACGCAGAGAATCCGACGAACTTAAGGATTCTTATTACCTCTCCTTTGTTCTTCATTTCTCTCCTCTTTACAATCTGTTCTGTGTCATAAGCTTGATTACATAGTAAACGCACATACCTACAAGTACAACGCCGAGTATTTTACTGATAATTCCCATAGTTATAACTCCTGTTTCTTATTTATTTCTGGTAGTATTTTCCTTTTGCAGGATATACCTCAGTTATCGTGCCTTTTCTGAATTCCTCATTGAGACGCTCAAGATCCTCAACCTGAGCCTTAAGCTCTGCACCCTGATCTGAATCCTTAATCTGGATTCTCTCAGCTTTCTCCTCAACCATATGCATAATCGGATGATGGAAAACCTGAGTTCCGTCACTCTGCACAGGCTCATATGGCTGATGCTCTGCCAGATAGAAGTGCTTGGATGTAGATATCGCCGTATAACCGGCAATACCCGTTGTTTTCTGATACGCCTTCGAGATGCCTCCGTCAATAACGATGAGCTTGCCTCCTGCTTTTACAGGATTCTCTCCATCCTTATACTTCACCGGAACATGTCCGTTAAGAACCATTCCTGTCTCGGTATCGAGTCCGAAATCCGCCAGAATCATCTCTGCAACATCCCGTCTGTTGATAAGATTGTAGTATGGAGACTTCTTCTCTTTGTGTGTCTCCTTATCTTCAACGAAAAGCCTTTCGAAAGTTGTCATCTTTGCTTTTCCAAAGAGTGGTGAATCCGGTGCAAGCCAGAGATACCACATCGCACTAGCAGCCGCAGCTCTCTCCGGGCCGGGCTCATTCTCGAAATAGGTGTCTCTGATAATCTTATCGACAGCCTTCATATACTCCGCACCCTTGACCCATTTTCCACTGTTGTGAAGATATACTTCCTCGAACTGACCATCCTCTGTCATCGGAATGCATCCGTGATAGAAAACCTTGCCGTTGCATATCTTATAAAGCGAACCGTTCGAGTAAAGGAAATCCATATGTTCCTTTAGCTTCACTGATGAAACAATAGAAGCCTCAAGTGCAACCATTACTTCCTCTTCCTCTTCAGTAAGCTGATATGGGTTCTCCGGATCAATTGTTGGAAGGTTCATATCTCTCATTGGATATGTCTTTCCATACAGATCCACTGTGCCATTCTTATAATCAATGCGGTGGAGCATCTTGCGGTCATCCAGATTGTACTCCGGATGAGCATCTATTTCCTGTCCCTCAATCTTGAACTGAATAACTGCAATCATCTTGTGCATCTTAGCCGCAAGGTCTTCAGGGATAGGGTCGAATCTGTTCTTATCCAGTGTATTCGGCTGGAAAAAAGTACATGGATCGTCGCCGTAAATCTTCTCAGCCATCGTTGCGAGAGGTCGCAGGTTGAAACCGTATCCGTACTCGAGCATATCGAAGTTATTATAGCGAACGTTGATTCTTATCATATTCGCAATACACGCTCTGTTGCCGCAGGCAGCACCCATCCAGAGAATATCATGGTTACCCCACTGGATATCTACATCTCTTCTCGCCATAAGGAAATCCATTACATGATGTGATTTCGGACCTCTGTCGAAAATATCGCCTATGATATGAAGTCTGTCTACAGAGAACTCGCTGATTACATCTGCAAGCTCCTTAATAAAGGACTTTGCCACATCGTATTCAATAAGTGAGCTGATAATGGACTTGTAATAGTTAGATCTCTCTTCTGCATCATCTGCAAACATGAGCTCATCCATTACGTAGCCCGAATTATCAGGAAGAAGTCTTCTAACCTTCGAACGAGTATATTTGTCGGATGCTTTTCTGCAGACTTCAATCATTCTGTAAATTGCAGTCGCGCACCACTCGTCAAAATCAGCTTCGCTCTTCTCTCTTCTGGCAATCTCTCCTTTAGGATCATATATAAGAGCTGCAAGCGAATCGCATTCTTCTTTTCCAAGAACTCCGCCGAACAGAGTTTCTATTCTCATTCTTATGAGACCTGAACCGCTTCTTACGAAATATCTGAACGCATCATATTCTCCATGAATATCGCTGAGGAAGAATTCCGTTCCCTTAGGAAGGGCCAGGATAGCTCTCAGATTGATAATCTCGGTATTAACCGCTCTGTGGTTCGGAAAACTCTTGGCAAGCTGGTTGAGGAACTTCATATCGTTCATAAAGTACTCCTATTAGTCTTCGTCAACTTTCATGATATCCGCGCCGAGACCCTTGAACTTCTGCACAAGGTTCTCATAAGTCGGAGGCCAAGCGGT
>JAZUII010000010.1:0-17336 GCA_045642105.1 Anaerovoracaceae bacterium
CCTCCGACTTAGTGCAATGATATCAACCCGGCCGATCTCTTCCAGTGACACTGCCGTCTTGAAAAGAATTCCGTTCTTCGCTCCGAGCCCGCTTCCTACCATAATCGCTACCGGAGTAGCCAGTCCTAGCGCACACGGACAGCTGATAACCAGTACTGCAATTGCTCTTGAAAGTGCAAATGAGAATGTCTGTCCCACCAGCATCCATACTGCCATAACAACAAGTGCAATTCCGATAACTGAAGGAACGAATACTCTCGCAACCTTATCTGCAACTCTGGCAATAGGCGCCTTTGTAGCGGCTGCGTCACTTACCAGCCTGATAATCTGTGCAAGCGTTGTATCCTGTCCTACCCTTGTTGCACGCGCCTTGATAAAACCCTGCTTGTTGATTGTTGCTGCGGAGACTGTGTCGCCCGGCAGCTTATCCACAGGGATGCTTTCACCCGTAAGGGCCGATTCATCGATTGAAGTTGAACCCTCGATAATGACACCATCCGCCGGCACCTTCGCACCTGGTTTTACCACAAAAACCGAACCTTCCTGAACCTTGCTTACCGGAACTTCACGTTCCTTCTGCTTGCTTCCCACGAGAATTACTGCAGTCTCAGGCGCAAGGCTGATAAGACCCTTTAACGCATCAGTCGTACGCCCCTTAGACATAGACTCGAGCATTTTGCCGACAGTTATGAGCGTCACAATCATTGCCGCTGACTCGAAGTAAAGTCCGTGTATGAGCGCCATTGTTGATGAACAGTACTCCGGTGCGTCCTGTTGCTGCCATACCTGAACGAGCATAACCACGCTCCATATCCAGGACACACCTGAGCCCATAGCAACCAGGGTATCCATATTCGCAGCGCCGTGCATCACGCCCTTAAAGCCATTCACGAAGAAGGCCCTGTTAATCCACATGATGATGCTTGCGAGAATCATCTCAATCACCCCGATATATACCGGGTTAGCTTCGAGCACTGCAGGCACCGTCCAGTGCCACATCACATGTCCCATCGAGAAATACATCAATATGAGCATGAAGCCGACTGACCACGCGAGTCTTCTCTTCAGCTTAGGAGTAGTTATGTCTTTGAGTGCCTCCTCCTGATTTCTCATTATATCCAGGCTGGCGCCAAACCCCGCATCTGTTACGGCTTTGATTACTGCTTCGCTTGTGGCGCTTCCCTCAACACTCATCGAGTTGGTGAGCAGGCTGACCGCAACAGTCTGAACGCCGGGGACCTCGCTGACCGCCTTCTCGACTCTCGCCGAGCAAGCCGCGCACGACATACCCGTTACAAGATAATGATCCATAGTCGTCCTCCTTATTTCATGAGCTTGCCGAGGGTTGTCAGCAGTTCGTCGATGACCTCGTCATTTCCGTCTCTGATATCGTCAGCCACGCAGGTTCTTATGTGGTTCCCGAGCAGCACCTTGTTAAAACTGTTGAGCGCCGCGTTTGCAGCTGCGACCTGCACCATGATGTCTGTGCAGTAGCTGTCCTCTTCAAGCATTCTCTTGATACCTCTGATCTGTCCCTCTATTCTGCTGAGCCTGTTCATGAGGTCTTTGTATTCAACTTCGCCCCTGTCCTTCTTCTTGCCGGAACAGCAGCATTCTTTATCTGTCATTTTCTCCTACCTCCGTATACCCCCGCGGGGTATCTTTTGTTAACTGGATTATATACCCCCGCCGGGTATCTCGCAATAGTCTAACTTGAATTAACTGAAGGCACGCATATATAATCAGGATATGATTTACGACACAATAATAATAGGCGGCGGAGCATCCGGACTGATGCTCGCAGCCCAGTTACAAGTTAATAAAGGTCTGATTCTTGAGGGCAGCCCGCGTTGCGGCACCAAGCTTCTCATGGCTGGCGGCGGCCATTGCAATATCACCCACGGAGGTTCAATCAAAGACTTCCTCTCCTGCTATGGTCCGAACGGCAGCAAGATCAGAACCTGCCTTTACAAGCATAACAATCTGGAACTTATGAACTGGCTTGATTGGAGTGGTGTTCCCGTAGTTGAGAACGAAGAATCTCGTGTCTTTCCTGCTTCGATGAAATCTCGGGATGTGCTCAATCTGTTACTGCGCAAATCCGCTGAAAACGGCTGGCAGACAATTACAGATTCTAAGGTAAACGCTGTCAAAAGCATCGCTCTGCCTGATGAGTCCAATGCATGGGTCGTTGCAGTCGGCAAGGTCAAGTACACAACTTCACACGTTGTCATCGCAACCGGAGGCATTACCTATGCCAACACCGGTTCGGACGGCAGTATGTTTGAGATTCTGCGCGGACTTGGAATCGACATCGTACCGCCCGTCAGTATTCTGTCTCCTCTGACACTGCACGATTACCCATATGGAGAACTCACAGGTATCACCCTGCACGATATAGAGATTGAAGTCGGCGAAGGCAAGAAAGCCGCCGTTTCAACAGGCGACATGCTTTTCGCACACCGCGAGATTACAGGACCATCGGTTCTGAATATCTCAAGATATACCGAGGCGGGTTCTTCAATCAGCATCAATTACATTCCTTCAGTATCAGATCCGCTCGAGCAGTTAGTCAGCGCTATTAATACGCGAAAAGCCGAGATCCCGGCAATTGTCGCAGATGTCTTCGGACTCCCTAAGCGCTTTGCTGCTAAGATTGTCGAACGTGCTTCTGATAAGCAAAAAGCCACCGCTGCTCGCGATGGCATATCTCTAAAGCGTATTGTTGAACTTCTGACCCGTGATATTTTCGTCGTTGCCTCACGCGGTAATAACGGAATGGTCACAGCCGGCGGTGTCTCCCTTAAGGAAGTAAGCACCAGGACATTCGAAGTCAAGAACTGTCCGGGTCTGTATGTAATCGGAGAAGCACTCGATGTTGACGGCATTACCGGAGGTTACAACCTACAGTTCGCATACTCATCAGCAGCAGCTGCGGCTGATGCACTTAGGGCTTAAGGATTTGCTTGTTTTATGACAAAGGCCGCACAAACACACTCTGGCAGAACTATTTAGAAATACCGGGACTATCCGATTGTGGCTATTTGTGTAAAAGATTAAATTAATCTGCAAATATATGGCATATAGGACTTTACAGTGTATTTCAGCACACATATGGTCCAACGCCATATGACAATTATCAGATTCTGTGGCATACAATACGCATCTTCCTCTCATATCACAGAAGCAGATTAGGATTGCAGATTTTTTCATAAGAAAAATCATATAGCCACAATCCTGTGGCTGCACAAGGTGCAGCTCTAACTGTGCCACAAAAAAGCAAACGTACAAGCAGGGGGAGCTGTCGCACTAACGAATAAATTTCGTTAGCGCACAGCCCCTCTTTATTTATTATGCAAGTTTTGCCTCAACATATTCAAACTGCTTAAGTACAGACTGCAGTGAGGTTCCTCCTGCACTGATTCTTCTCTCCACGCAGTTCTTGATATCGAGAGCATCATAGACATCCTCATCGATAACCTCGCAAAGGGTTCTGTAGGTCTCAAGCGGAAGTGTCTCGAGGACAGCACCTGTAGCTATGCATGTTGCTACTGCCTGTCCCGCAACCTTGTATGCATCGCGGAAAGGAATGCCTTTTACCGTGAGATAGTCTGCGAGGTCTGTCGCATTTATATAGCCGGTTTTAACCGCCTCAAGCATCCTGTCTCCATTGACCTTCATCTCGTCAATCATAGGGATGTATACCTCGATGCACTTCTTAACTGTATCGATTGCGTCGAAAACCATTTCCTTCTCTTCCTGCATGTCCTTGTTGTATGCGAGAGGAATTCCTTTCAGAATTGTGAGAAGGGCAACGAGATCGCCGTATACTCTTCCTGTCTTTCCTCTGCAGAGCTCAGCCATGTCAGGATTCTTCTTCTGAGGCATAATCGATGAACCGGTTGTGAATGCATCAGAGAGAGTGATAAAAGCAAACTCGCTCGATGACCAGAGCACGAACTCCTCTGACAGACGGCTCATATGCATCATAAGAGTTGATGCCGCGCTGACAAATTCGATGCAGTAGTCTCTGTCGGATACTCCATCGATGCTGTTCTGGCAGATGCTGTCAAAGCCGAGGACTTTCGCCTCGTATTCTCTATCTGTCTCGTATGTTGTTCCAGCAAGAGCGCATGAACCGATTGGTGATACATTAGTTCTCTTGCGGCAGTCCTTAAGTCTGTCGATGTCACGAAGGAACATCATAGCGTAAGCCATCATATGATGAGCGAAAAGAATAGGTTGTGCTCTCTGAAGGTGAGTGTAGCCCGGCATGATAACATCCCGGTTGGCTTTTGCCACCTTGAGAAGCACTCCTACCAGCTCCTTGAGCATTTCAAGTATGGTATCGATTTCAGACATAACATACATTCTGAGATCAAGAGCAACCTGGTCGTTTCTGCTTCGTGCTGTGTGCAGCTTCTTACCTACGTCTCCGAGTCTCTTTGTGAGCTCAGACTCCACGAACATGTGAATGTCCTCTGCCGTCATATCAAATTCAAGATCGCCGTTCTTGAGCTCCTGAAGTATGCTGTCGAGTCCGCCGAGAAGCTTCTCTGCATCGTCAAAAGTGATTATGCCCTGCTTTGCAAGCATGCAGGCGTGAGCCATGCTTCCCTCGATGTCCTGCACATACATTCTATTGTCTACGCCGATTGATGAATTGAAATCGTCTGCTATAGGACTGGTCTCGCCGCCGGTCCTTCCTGTCCACATTTTGGCCATTTTGATTCTCCTTGCCGGGAGGCTGTCTGCCTCCGCCCTATGATGATAAGAAATCCCCTTTCGGGGATTTCTTGAGTTTATAGTTATTAGTTGTTGAGCATTCCCTTATCGAGGAGAGCCTGTACTACTGTAGGCAGTCCCCAGAGATTAATGAAGCCCTCAGCCTGACGCTGGTCGTAATCACTCTCGCCGAATGTTACGAGATCCTCTGAGTAGAGTGAGCAAGGTGAAGTCATTCCTGCAGGGATTATATTGCCCTTGTAGAGCTTCATCTTAACTTCTCCTGTTACGTTCTTGTTAGCCTCGTTAGCGAAAGCTGTAAGAGCCTCCTGCAGAGGTGAATACCACTTTCCATTGTAGATCATGTCTGCATAATCTACAGCAAGCTTCTGCTTGAGGTGGAGTGTGTCCTTATCTACTGTAATCATCTCGAGCTGCTCGTGAGCTGCGTAAAGGATTGTTCCACCAGGAGTCTCATATACTCCACGGTCCTTCATTCCGATGAGACGGTTCTCAACGATGTCGATAATTCCAATACCGTTTCTTCCGCCTGCCTCGTTAAGACCTGCGATAATCTCAGAAACCTTCATCTCCTTGCCGTTGAGTGATACAGGCTTACCTGCCTCAAAACCGATTGTTACATACTCAGGTGTGTCAGGAGCTGCATATGGTGAAACTCCCATCTCGAGGAAGCCAGGCTTGTCGAGATTTGGCTCGTTTGCAGGATCCTCAAGGTCAAGACCCTCGTGGCTGAGGTGCCAGAGATTCTTATCCTTTGAGTAGTTAGTCTCTCTTGAAATCTTCAGAGGTACATTGTGTGCCTCAGCGTAATCGATCTCCTCGTCACGTGACTTGATGTCCCACTCTCTCCATGGAGCGATAATCTTCATCTGTGGAGCGAATCTCTTAACTGCAAGCTCGAAACGAACCTGATCATTTCCCTTACCTGTGCATCCGTGGCAGATTGCATCAGCGCCTTCCTCGATAGCGATCTCAGCAAGTCTCTTTCCGATTACAGGACGAGCAAATGCTGTTCCAAGAAGGTACTTCTCATACTTTGCTCCCATCTTGAGTGCAGGTACGATGATTTCATCACACATCTCATCAACAAGGTCAGCAACGATGAGCTTTGAAGCTCCTGTCTTAATTGCCTTCTCCTCAAGACCCTCAAGCTCGTCAGCCTGTCCTACGTTACCGCTTACTGCGATAATCTCAGGATTGTTGTAGTTCTCCTTAAGCCAAGGAATAATGATTGATGTGTCAAGTCCGCCTGAATAAGCGAGTACGATTTTCTTAATTTCTTTTGCCATTTGATTTACCTCTTTATATATATTCTGAATTAGTTAACTTAGATTACTGCTGCCATAACAGCCTTGATTGTGTGGAATCTGTTCTCTGCCTCCTGGAAGACAATTGACTGTGGTCCTTCGAATACCTCGTCTGTAACCTCGATGCAGTCATACTTGAACTTCTTGAAAATATCCTGTCCAACTGCGGTCTTAAGGTCGTGATATGCAGGCAGACAATGCATGAACTTGCACTCAGGCTTAGCTGCATCCATGAGCTTCTGATTAACCTGATAAGGCATCAGGTCCGTGAGTCTTTCAGCCCAGATACAGTCAGGTTCGCCCATTGATACCCATACGTCTGTGTATATTACATCAGCATCCTTAACTGCCTCGTACGGATCCTCAACCAGCTCGATAATTGCACCTGTCTCTTTTGCAATCTCCTTGCACTTCTCAACAAGCTTCATATCAGGGAAGTACTTTGCAGGACTGCATGCTACATAGTGCATACCCATTTTAGCACATCCTACCATCATTGAGTTACCCATATTGAACTCAGTATCTCCCATGAAAACAAGTTTCTTGCCCTTCAGGTCTCCGATTGTCTCCTTAATTGTGAGGAAGTCTGCGAGAATCTGTGTTGGGTGGCTCTCGTCTGTAAGTCCGTTGATTACCGGAATTCCGGAATACTCAGCGAGTGTATCCACTCTCTCCTGCTCGAAACCTCTGTATTCAATTGCATCAAACATTCCGCCAAGAACTCTTGCTGTATCCGGAATGCTCTCCTTCTTTCCAATCTGTGATGTGCTTGGATCAAGATATACTGAATTCATACCAAGATCGAACGCAGCTATCTCGAATGAGCATCTTGTTCTTGTGCTTGTCTTCTCAAAGATGAGTGCAATGCTCTTTCCCTCATTCAGCTTGTGTGGTATACCTGCCTTCTTCTTAGCCTTAAGATCTGCTGCAAGATCAAGCAGATATTCAATCTCTTCCGGTGTGTAATCCATCACCTTCAGGAAATTTCTGTTCTTAAGATTCATATGTCTTTCTCCTTATCTATGTAATTACTATAATCTCTTGTCAGAAAAAACAGCGGCCTTCGCCGCAATAAAGTAATTGTTTACTTTATGCATAATAGTGTATATTTATGCAGAACGATTGTCAAGGCTTTTCTGCAAAAACATTGAAAAACAGCAATTCTTTTGAATTGCTGTTTTATCTTTATGCATCGAAACTGTATCCTTTTTAAATTGTCAGATCTCCGTCTTTTACCCAGCCGAGTTTGCGGCATCCCATATTGATGAGTGGACAGATAACGGCAGGAAGAATGAAGCAGATAAGTATGAGACCCAGCCAGTCCATACCTGTGATTGATGCCTTAAGTCCCGCTTCGATATCTGCAACCCAGCCTGAATACACTCCAAGCTGTCCAACAAATCCGCATGTTCCCATACCGGATGATACAGGTGCACCGTTCATCTGCATCTTGAAAATACATGTTGCAATAGGACCTGTAATTGCAGCGGTCAGTGTAGGTGCAATCCAGATTCTTGGGTTCTTTACAATATTATGCATCTGGAGCATCGATGTACCGATACCCTGCGAAATGAGTCCTCCCCATTTATTCTCTTTGAATGACATTACCGCAAAACCGATCATCTGAGCACAGCATCCTGCAACAGCCGCGCCACCCGCAAGTCCAGTCAGCTTAAGCGCAGCACAGATAGCAGCTGAAGATATAGGAAGAGTGAGAGCCATTCCCACGATTACTGATACTAGAATTCCCATCATGAAAGGTCTCATATCTGTAGCCCACATTATAAGATTTCCAACCTTCATAGCAAGTGCCCCGATTGGAGGAGCAAGCAGTGATGCTACAGCAACGCCGACGCCGACAGTAACAAGCGGAGTCACGAGAATGTCCACCTTTGTCTCGCCGGCAACCATTTTACCAATCTCAGCTGCGATTATTGCAATAAAGAGTACTGACAGAGGTCCACCTGCGCCGCCCAGCGCATTTGCTGCCCAGCCTACAGGAATCAGGGAGAAAAGCACCATTGGAGGGCACTTGAGAGCATAGCCGATTGCAACTGCCATTGCCGGTCCAACCATAGCCGTGCAGATTCCACCCACTGTGTATCCAACCTCATTGATTGTAACTACCGGATCACCCAGGCATGCGACCCCGAACTGTGTGCCGATTGTGTTGAGTATCGTTCCAACAAGAAGCGAACAAAAAAGCCCCTGTGCCATTGCGCTTAATGCATCGATTCCGTAGCGCTTGGCAGAGACTTCAATATTCTTCCTCTTGAGGAAGTCCTTAAATGTTCCTTTTTTCATTGCGAATCCTTTCCTTATGCTCCAGTACCGTTGAGCATGAACAATTCCTTAAACTAAATTGCCCCTTTACCGTTAGGCCATGCCCCAATTACCGTTGAGCATATGAACTGATTCGTTCAGTGCTCATTATAACAGAATTTTTTTGAAAAAGTCTATTGAAGTTTCTTATTCTGCAGTCTATAATGGTGGCAAATATGGGGAATTAGCTCAGCTGGGAGAGCACCTGCCTTGCACGCAGGGGGTCAAGGGTTCGAGCCCCTTATTCTCCACCACAGCTAAAAAAGGACATCCGGGAGGATGTCCTTTTTCGTTATCTTATGAAGCTTCATGGGGCCCTCTTGGAGTGGTCCTCAAATTCAGCGTTTTTTGAAAATCCGTACCTATATAAGAAGAAGCGCTTTTTCGAGGACCACTTTCAGGTCCATTTGAACAGAAGCGCAGAAATATGGACCAGTTCGCCGACTATTCCTCCGGCAGTTTTATCCTCTGCAGGTTGTTCAGATGTTCACTCAGGCGATAGTCCTCCACCCAGTCTCTGATGTCCTCAATTACTGCGTCCACCTCTTTGCGGAAAGTACTGGCAGATACAGCAACCGCACTGTTGCTCATTATGATAATCTGCTCGGCTCTGTCCGATGTAACAACTCTTGCACGATGTCTGCGCTTGAGTTCATATGTTGTTCTCTCGATATATGTATCGGCAGATTCTGCCTCTGCAGTATACACAATATAGATGTTGTTATATTTCTCGGTTCTCTGAGTTCCTCCCTTGACCTTGTATGCGTCGAAAACCACTATCACTTCCGCATCGGTCCAGCTGCGATAGCTGCACATCATCTCAACCAGAGCCTCGCGTGCAGCATCAATATTGATACGGCTGAGCTCTCTGAGATCCTCCCAGTCATAGATTACATTGTAACCGTCAACAAGAAGATACTCTTTTGCAATTTCCTGTTTCTCTATCGAACCGCGAATGGTCTCTCGCTGAACCGCAGGTCTTGCAACAGTCTGCTTGCGTTCTCCGTAAGTGCGTTCGAAAATAGCTTTGAGTTCTTCATCAAGTTCATCATCAGATGTCGGCCTGTATCCCGGCATCCATCTTGAGTTAAGATTGACTCTGTCATCAATCTCCTCTTCGATTTCCATTTCTTCTTCCTCATATACCGGAGGTACATAGGTCTCTATCTGCACCGCAATACCAAGGCGCTTCAGTATCATCGTCTCAAGCACTTCAAGCTGCACATCACCCATAATACGGAGAAGCACATCCTTTTCGTCATTCACATAGAGCTGCAGTTCCGGATGTTCCTCTTCAAGCATGTACATATTCTGAATGAACCTAAAGCTGTTGACACTGTCAGGATAATCGATTCTGCACAGGCGCCCTACAGCCATCGAGCTTATGCGTCCGGCCTTCTCAGCACCAAGGCTCTGTCCGGCATAGCTGTTGTCAAAACCCGCAACTGCAACAACCTGTCCGGCTGTCGCTTCGCTTACCATTCTCGACTTGTCGCCCGAATATATTCTTATCTGGTTGACCTTCTCATCAGACTCACCTGTGCTGATGAGCTCTTTGACTTTGAGCCCTCCGCCCGTAATCTTGAGGTGGGTCAGTCTTCCGCCCCTGTCGTCTCTCGAAATCTTGAAAACTCTTGCCGCAAAATCTCTTCCGTAATCTGGCTGAGCAGTGAATCTGCGAATCGCATCAACCAGCGATTCGATTCCTTCGGATTTGAGTGCAGAGCCATATAAAGTCGGAAACATTCTGCGTTTCTTTACAGCTGCAGTGATGTCCTCGTCTTCAAGTCTGCCCTCTTCCAGCAGTTTCTCAAGCAGAGCCTCATCACACAGCGCCACGTTCTCAAAAAAGTCCTCATCGCCGACCTCAACACAACCTGAGCTTAATTCCGTCTCTACAGACTGCTTAACCGCATCCCGGTCTACTGCCGCAAGGTCCATTTTGTTGACCCAGATGAAGGTCGGTATTCTGTATTCTTCAAGAAGCCTCCAAAGTGTCTCTGTATGCTGCTGGATTCCGTCTTTTGCATTAATTACGAGGATTGCATAATCAAGAACTCTGAGTGTTCTCTCCATTTCGGCGCTAAAATCCACATGCCCGGGTGTATCGAGGAGCATAATGTCCAGTCCTTCATATGAAAGCTCTGCCTGCTTCGAGAAAATCGTAATGCCTCTCTCCCGCTCCTGTGCATCGCTGTCGAAAAAAGCATCTCTGTGGTCGACACGTCCCTTGCTTCGAATAACGCCCGCGTCAAAAAGCAACGCTTCAGCAAGCGTTGTTTTTCCCGCATCTACGTGCGCCAGAAGACCTATTGTCAGACGTTTTGCTTCAGGCATTGCTTTCTCCCTTCCACATGCTGTACCTATTCTACCACAAATACTGCTTATTGACTTATACGGTATAATTATATAAACATTTCGAAAACAAGGAGATTAGTATGGCAAAAGCAAACAGAAGCAAGAAAGAGAAGCAGAAACTGCTCGTAGCAATTCTTGCAGCAGCACTTGTACTTGTATGCGCCTTATTCGCATATACAATCGGCCTCGGTCCGGTCAATCCAAAAGATGATCAGGATATTACTGTCACGGTTCCAAGCGGAAGCGGTGCTTCTTCAATCGTATATATTCTTGATGAGCAGGGTCTTGTCAAGAACAAGCTCTGTGCCAAGATCAATGCCCGCATCGGCGGATACAACACACTTCAGGCGAACACCTATGTTTTTAACAAGAGCATGTCTTTCAAAGAGATGATGAAGGCTATCAACACAGGTGATTTCGACTATATCTCAAAGAAGAGCATCAATATCATTGCCGGATACCGAATTCCTCAGGTTGCTGAAGCAATGTCAGCAGAACTTCCTTTCACAAAGGATGAGATTCTCAAGAAGTGGTCTGACAAGGCATTTCTCAACAAAATGATTAAGAAGTACTGGTTCCTCACTGATGAAATTCTTGCAGATGACATCATCTATCCTCTTGAGGGATACTTCTATGCTGATACGTATTTTGTAACTGATGAGAACGCTTCTATCGAGGAGGCTACTGAGATGTTCCTTGACAGAACAGACAAGGAACTCAGCGAGCGCAAGGATGCAATCAAGAAGTCCGGATACACAGTTCACCAGCTTCTGACTATCGTTTCAATCGTAACCAAGGAAGGCGGCAGCATCGACAAGGATCTTCCAACTGTTGCAGGCGTATTCATCAACAGACTTAATAAGGGTATCTCACTCGGCAGTGATGTAACAGTCAACTACATTTACCAGGAAGACAAGGTCAACCTCACAAAGAGTCAGCTGGCTAACGATTCCCCTTATAACACAAGAATCCACATTGGACTTCCACCAAGCCCAATCTGTGCAGTTCTTGATTCAAGAATCGATGCAGTTCTGAACTACGAGAAAACTGACTACATGTTCTTCTATGGCTGCCCTGACGGAAGCGTAATCTTCTCAAAGACACTTGAGGAACACAACAAAGCCGCAGCAGACAACCCATGGCCGGAAGATAAATAGCGATCTGGGCAGTAACGAAAGGAGGCTTCTATGAACTATTCACTTGACCCTTCAAAGCAATACCACATCATGGTCGGAGAAGCGGATATAGGAAAATATGTGATACTGACAGGCGATCCTCATCGTTGTGAAAGAATTGCAGCAAACTTTGATAATCCGCAGAAGATGGCCGACAGCCGCGAGTATGTGACATACACAGGCTATCTCGATGGGGTAAAAGTAAGTGTTACTTCGACGGGAATCGGCGGCCCTTCCGCAGCGATTGCCATGGAAGAACTTGTGAGAGCAGGCGCACACACTTTTATTCGTGTAGGAACCTGCGGAGGAATAGAGATGAATGTTCTCAGCGGAGACGCAATCATAGCGACAGGCGCAATCAGAATGGAAGGCACAAGCAAGGAATATGCACCTATCGAGTTCCCTGCAGTAGCGAATTTTGACGTCGTATGCGCACTCAAAGAAGCAGCCGTAGAAATCGGACACCCTCACCACGTAGGTGTTGTAGAGTGCAAAGACTCATTTTACGGGGAGCACTATCCGGAACTCAGTCCAGCTGGCGGAGAGCTCCATTACAAGTGGAACGCATGGAAGATGCTCGGAACACTTGGCTCAGAGATGGAATCCGCCGCACTTTTTACCGTTGCACAGGCCCTGCATGTAAGAGTGGGAACCGTACTTCTGGCAATGGGCAATCAGGAGCGCGAAGCCGCCGGTCTTGATAACCCTATAGCACACGATCCGGAGAAGCCAATACAGATAGCAGTTGCAGCAATGCGAAAGCTCATAGCCGCAGACAAATAAGACACGTTAAAAGGGAGCCGAACCGGCTCCCTTCTTTATTAGTTTCTTCTGTCGTAAGTTGCGGCAAAATGCGTTACTGCCGCTCTGCAGTTCATCTCAAGCTGCTTGAGATCCTTCTCATCGGCGTTGCGAAGTTCAACTCCCGCAGCAGCTGCGCAAGGCTCGCGAAAAGCATCCGCAATATAGTTGGCAACGAA
The DNA here is from genome assembly GCA_045642105.1 of Anaerovoracaceae bacterium. Classification (GTDB taxonomy): domain Bacteria; phylum Bacillota; class Clostridia; order Peptostreptococcales; family Anaerovoracaceae; genus Crickella. The sequence continues at coordinate 12,889 of JAZUII010000010.1, forward strand.
AAGAGCCGTTCTGCTGTCCGCATTCTCCTCCGAGCCATCAAGCGTCATAATCTGCGCTTCCAGCTTAGGCGATACCAGAACAGCCGCTCCCACATGCGGCTTGTCTCCACCGTATATGAACGCACTGAAACCGCGTCCGCCGGTTGCATCAACCCTCAGCGTAACCTCGTATTTCGTATCCTTGCCAATAATAATCTCTGTACTAGTCTTTGCCATTATTCTACTCCTGTCCTAGAATATCCATTATCTGCAGAAGACTCACAACCAGACAGTATGTGAAATTAAGAGCTTTCATCTCCGCATCATGCTGCTCCATACTGTCAGCCGCACACGCTTCATCAACGCAGATAACATCAAACCCCTCATCCGATAAAGCCCTTACAGTACTCGAAATGCACTGGTCAGTCGCAACACCCGAAACAATAACTGTGTCGATGCCTCGGTCTCTCATATCAGCTGCAAAGCTTGTGCCGGCAGTGATACTGCTTCCCACCTTATTGTTTCTGACATATACCGACTCTCCCTCGTCAGGTACAAAATCATCAATAAGTTCAAAATCCACCGGATTATCCGAAAGACCTGCGACTTTTCCATAAGCAACAGTGATTCCCAGAGCTCTGCACCTTGCAAGAAGCTCCTGTATTGCCGGAATAGTTATAATGTCCAGTCTGTCATAAAAATCTCTCCACTGAGAACCTCTGCCCGTCTCTCGACCTTTCTCAGTATTGTCCCTGATCGTGCCGATCTGGTACTTCTGCATATTCATTATGACAAGCGCAGTTCTGTCAGCATCAATGCTAACCTCAGGAATCTCGTCCCTGTCCAGATAATAGAAGGACTTAATGCTGGGATTGATGGTTTTGTTCATATATTCTACCCTCTTTTAAAACCCTAGGATTATAATATATAGAATTTTACAACAATACGAGAAACGGTTCAATGAAACATTCTTCATATTCACCCCCTCGTTTTGTTATAATTGACTTATGAAATGGACAAAATACACTATACAGACAACAACTGAAGCCGAAGACATCATCAGCGCTATGCTGATGGAGTACGGCGTAGAAGGCATTGAGATTGAGAACAGCCTTCCACCGACAGGCGCAGAATTCGAGGCAATGTATATAGATCCTCAGCCGGAACTGCTGCCTGACGAGGCACCCGCACTTCCGGAAGGAATCTCGCTTTTATCATTCTATATACGCTGCGAAGAAGACGATGCTGAAAGCGCCCTCGGCGCGCCTCTTTCATCCGAGGCTGCAGCAGATGCGGCAAGTGATGATTCTTACACGATACATGACAGAACCTGGACACAGGAAGAAGTCTGCGCCCTGCTCGAACAGATCAGAAACGGGCTGAATGAGATTTCAGGCTATGCCGACATAGGAGAAGGCAGTATCTCCTCAAGTGAAAGCGACGAAGACGACTGGCGCAACAACTGGAAGGATTATTTCAAGCCACAGCAGATGGGCGACATAATAATCAAGCCATCCTGGGCGAGTATCACAGACGAGCAGGCAGCGGCCGTTGCAGCCGGAGATATTCACGTTATAGAAATGGATCCCGGCACAGCTTTTGGAACCGGAAGCCACGAGACTACCAGACTCTGTGTCGAAGGACTGGCTCACTATCTCGAGCCGGGTCAGACAGTTCTCGACATAGGAACAGGCAGCGGAATACTCGGTCTCTGCGCACTCTGCAGAGGAGCTTCATATGTAATGGCAACCGAGCTGGATCCGGACTGCGAGCACATCATAAGCGACAACATCGCACTTAACCCGGATATAGCCGATTCGCGCAACTTCAAGCTGCTCATCGGCAATATCCTGAACGACCAGTCCATAATCGATGAAGTCTCCGGACATGGTCCGTACGACATCATCGTTTCAAACATCCTCGCACCTGTCATTGCCGCACTTGCCGGCAGCGGACAGGCAGATCATTTTGCAGAAAAAGGCACCGTATTTATTACTTCCGGAATAATAGATACGAAGGAAGAAACAGTAGTGAATGCTTTTGCAGGCAATCCTGCATGGGAGATACTCGGCGTAGAACATATGGGCGAATGGGTAAGTGTTATCGCCCGTCGCAAATAGCAAACATTTCGCACTATCACAGCACCTGCTTCGGCAGGTGTTTTTTACAAAATAATAAACATATTCGCATATTATACATCGTTATCTTCTTGACACACTCCGCCTCAACGAGTACATTTAAATCAAGTAAATTCGTATGATTTTCCGCACTGCTGACAGGCGATGCGGAGAAAGGATTCAGGTTATTATATGGATAAGAAATATGAACCATTATTTACCCCTTGGAAGATAGGTAACTGTGAGATTCCTAACAGAATCGTACAGACTTCCATGGGTGGAACATCCCTTTTTGGATGGATGGAGCCATGTCACTTTGATAAAGAGGCTGCTTACCACCTTATGACTCGTGCAGAGGACGGAGTTGGTCTGGTACTTCCTGGAATCCAGGGAATCAGAGATCTTATGGGTAAGAGATGGCTTTATCAGAACAAGAAGATGTTCAAGGACCTCGCTGAGTGGATGCCGGAGTTCCACAAGACAGGTTCAAAGCTGTTCATTCAGCTGACTGCAGGATTTGGTCGTTCAATGGCTATCAACGACATGTTCGTTAAGTTCCTGGAGAACAGAGCTATCGGAAAAGTTGCCGCTACTTTCGTAGACGTTGACTACGCTTGCGCATCAGCTTCCGAGACACCTAACAGATGGTACCCTTCACTGAATTCAAGACCTCTCACAGTTGAGGAGATTCAGGAGATGGTTGAGGCGTTTGCAAAGACTTCAAAGCTTCTCAAGGATGCAGGAGTTGACGGAGTTGAGATTCACGCTGTACACGAGGGATACCTGCTTGACCAGTTCACAATCGCTAACATGAACTATCGTACTGACCAGTACGGCGGATCATTTGAGAACAGATATCGTTTCGCTGTAGAGATTGTACAGGCTATCAAGAGAGAGTGCGGAGATGACTTCCCTGTTTCACTTCGTTACTCAGTAGTATCAAAGACAAAGGGCTTCGGCCAGGGTGCTGTTCCTGGAGAAGAGTTTGTAGAGTTCGGTCGTGACATGGAAGAGTCCGAGAAGGCTATCAAGTACCTCGGAGATATGGGTTACGATATGTTCAACTGCGACAACGGAACATACGATGCATGGTACTGGGCTCATCCACCTGTATACATGGACAACAACATCAACATGCCTGAGGTAACTCACATCAAGAAGTTCACCGACAAGCCTGTTGTATGTGCCGGAAAGATGACACCTGATGTTGCTGCTGCAGCAATCGCTGCCGGTGAGATCGACGGAATGGGCGTTGCTCGTCAGAACCTCGTTGACCCTGAGTGGGTAACAAAGCTCAAGGAAGGCAGAGAAGAAGAAATCAAGCCTTGCATCAACTGCCATAACGGCTGCTTCAACTTCTCAAAGTCAAAAGATACACCTAATACTCAGTCACTTAACGACTCAATGCACCTTGCTCGCTGCGCTCTGACACCAGCAACAATGCAGCACAACAAGTACAAGATTGTTCCAACTAAGAAGCCTAAGAAGGTTGCTATCATCGGTGCCGGAATCGGCGGACTTGAGTCAGCACTCGTTCTTAAGAAGAGAGGCCACGAGCCAGTTATCTTCGAGAAGTCAGATCAGGTTGGCGGTATCTATATCACAGCTGCTGAGATGTCATTCAAGGAAGAGGACAAGAGACTCATCAAGTGGTACAAGAGAGAGATTGAGAAGTACGGAATCGAGATTCACTTCAACACAGATATCGCTGATGCTGCATCACTCCTCAGAGAGTTCGATGAGGTTATCGTAACTATCGGTGCTCGTCCTAAGACTCTCAGAGTTCCTGGATTTGAGAAGTGCATCGACTTCACAGACCTTCTCGTTGACAAGAAGGGCGGAGACAAGGTTGTATTCTTCGGAGGCGGTCAGTCATCATGCGAAGCTGCTTACGAGATGGTACTCCAGGGCAAGAAGCCTGTTATCGTTGAGTACGCTAACGACCTTATCAACACACCGGGCACATGCCTCGCTAACAGCTCATTCCTCAGAGAGATGCTCGCATTCAAGGAAGTTCCTGTATATCTCGAGCACTCAATCTGCGAGATTGGCGACGGCTATGTAATGGTTAAGCCTAACAACGGCGGAGATGCATTCAAGGTAGAGTGTGACTCAGTTGTTAACGGACTTGGATTCGTTCCTAATACAATGTTCTCAAGCAAGAAGCTCCACATCCACAAGGTTGGTACTTGTGTAAAGTGGGGTAACCTGAGAGATGTAATCTGGGGAGCTTGGGATGTCTGCATGAAGATCTAATCTTTATAATATATGCGTGTAAAATAGTCGGCACATATGTGCCGACTATTTTACACGCATATATTATAAAGATTAGATCTTCATGCAGACATCCCA
>JAZUII010000011.1:0-33300 GCA_045642105.1 Anaerovoracaceae bacterium
TCGTTGCAGACTCTGTTCCTGTCGAAAGGATGCCAGGTTACTGCCACATCGAGATCGTCGAAAACACCCTTGTCGTTCATTACGATTTTGCCCGACATAATCTCCTCTGCAGGAGTCCCGTACACGCGGATTGTTCCCGCAGCGCCCGCAGCAGTCATGTCATCTTTGAGCGCCGCAGCTGCCGCACACACTGCAGTTCCGAGCAAATTATGCGCACATGCGTGGTCAATCTTAGGCAGGGCATCATACTCCGCGAGGAAACCGATGACCGGCTTGCCTTTTCCCCACTCTGCAGTGAACGCAGTATCGATATCCGCCGTGCCCATTGCCACCTCAAAACCCTCTTCTTCGAGATATTTCGCAAGGCAGGCACTCGACTCATACTCCTCGTACGCAGTCTCCGGATGCTTATGGATAAAGTCCGCGATTCCTATTAACTTGCCGCTATTGGCTTCAATCCATGCGGCGATTCTGTTCTCGTTTGAATTCATTGGGTCTCCTTAGAACTCTGATGGATCGTAATCTGCGAGTACATCGAGGTACTCCTGTCCGAACATCTCAACGTACTCAGCCAGTGCCGCGTCAACTGCCTTCTGTCCTGCCTCGCCGAGTTTCTCAACGAGAGACCTGCTGATTGTGTACTTGATGTGTGCTGTGTGGAAGTTAAAATCCTTCTGGAATCTTGATCCGAGCTCCGCCTTCTTTGCAGGAAGTGCTTCCTTCTCCTCAGCTGTCAGAGGGTGACCCCAGTCAAACTCGCAGCGCTCACCACCCCAGCTCATAGCTGTTGTGATTGGTGTACACACGAAATCTGAACGATATCCCTGATATACAGCGTTGTCTACATTCACGCAGTAGTACTTGCCGAAATCAGTGATGTCGTGCTTCTTCCAGGCATCACACCATGCACACTTAGCGATGTAGGTCTGAAGTGTAGGCTCAGTCTGAATCTGTCCGAAGTCCATCTGGCCTGGATAATCAGGAACCCACTCACCGTAAGCCTGGTTAGTCATTGTTGTAAGCTCATCTCCATTTGAAAGCGCATTAGCTGCCATGCGGGCACCTCTCTCCTGACCGTATCTGGTCATTCCCTCGAGGATCGCCTCCTTACCTGCCTCACCACATGTAGTGATAGCCTGTCTCGACATGAGCGCGAAAAGCATTGCGTGATGCTCAATCAGGCATTTTACCTTATCTGTTCCCATCTCTTTCTCCTTGTCAAAGTATTTGCCAATCTCGTCTTTATATACCAGATCCGTGCTTCCTCCGCACTCTGGACAGAGGAACGAGTGATATCCGAATCCGTCTCCGTATCCGCCAAAACCCGCTTCGAGTTTCTCGCATCCGCAGAAAGCACATACCTTCTCCGCCTTTCCGTCTCTGTTGTCAACCTGACGATGCTGCCTGAAATTAGGCAGTCCGTCCGTGTCTCTTCGCTCGAAACCGCAGGCAACACTGTTAAGTTCATTCTCTGTCATTACCCATCTGCCGTCAGCCATTATCTTCTAAGCGCCTCCACTTCTTTCTCTGTAAGTCTTCTGTATTCTCCAGGCTCAAGCGATTCATCAAGTGCAACTGCGCCCATCGAAATTCTCTTCAGATGAACTACAGTCGAACCGAAAGCCTCGAACATTCTTTTTACCTGATGATATCTGCCTTCTCGCAGAATCACCTCGTATGTATAATCTCCAAGCAAACGAATCTCCGCAGGCATCGTCAGCTTCTCATCGCCGATATCGACACCCTCTGCAAAAATCTTCATCTGCCCGGCGTCAAGTTCACGGTCAACGCGTGCAATATATGTCTTGTCGACATGTTTTTTCGGTGAAAGCAGCTCGTGGCCGAGCTGACCGTCGTTGGTTATAAGCAGGAAACCCTCAGTGTCCTTGTCGAGCCTTCCTACAGGGAAAAGCCCTTTCGGATTCTCTCCTTCAAGCAGGTCAAGCACAGTATCGCTGATTCCATCCCTTGTAGCACTCACAACGCCCTGCGGCTTGTTGAGCATATAATAGCGGAACTGCTCGTAGTGAAGTTCTCTGCCATCAAAAGTTACTACATCCTTATCAGCATCAATCTTGGTGCTGCTGTCTCTGACTGTAACTCCGCCGACGGTCACTCTTCCCTTCTTTATGTAATTCTTAACCTCTGACCTTGTTCCCTCACCGCAATCAGCAAGGAAGCGGTCAAGCCTTATTAATTTCGACATAAGGTTATTCAACTCCCCGATTATACTATTCAGCCATTGCCTTCAGTGTGTCACCTGAAAGCCTGTATCCAGTCCAGTCTGACATCTGCTCAGCTCCAAGACTCAGATAGAACTCAATGCTTGGTGTATTCCAGTCGAGGCACTGCCAGTCGAGACGGCCGCAACCACGCTCAACAGCAATACGAGCAAGCTCTCTGAGAAGACCTTTGCCGTAACCCTTTCCTCTGCACTCCGGTCTGACATACAGATCTTCCAGATATATTCCGGCACGGCCGAGGAAAGTCGAGAAATTATGGAAGAAGAGCGCAAAGCCGACTTCCTTCTCATCCTCAAGTGCAAAGATTACCTCTGCATTTCCTTTTTCAAAAATCCACTCCTTCAGAATCTCTTCGGTTGCAACAACCTCATTCAGCATATGCTCGTAGTCAGCAAGTTCGTTGATGAACTGCAGGATTAAAGGTATATCTTTCTCTTCAGCATATCTTATCTTCATATTACTCATTTGTATCTCCCTGTGATTCAATTTTCTCTGAGTCCGTCGCTGCTGCTCCCTTGTTGAAAAGTTTGTCCATCCATACAGGCGCAAGTGTCGAAGCAATGATAAGCGCACCGCCGATAACGATGCTTAAGGTCATCTGCTCATGCAGGAAGATTACTCCCAGAAATGCGGCACTCAGTGGATTGAACACCGACATTATTCCGGCTCTTTCTGGAGTTGTATATTTCTGTCCGATTGGCTGCAGGGTGAATCCCACGCCGCTGCAGATCAGTGCAAGTGCAAGAACTGCGGCCCACTCGGTTGAACTCTGCGGAAGTCTTGGTGTCTCCATGAAGAAAGCCGCAATCATAGAGAACAGTCCTATAAAGAGCAGCTGGAAAATCGCAATTACCATGGAGTCATCGCTCTTGGAATATCTGTCAGTAAGAAGAACCGCTACAGAATACCAGATTACTCCAAGCATTATTGTCAGCTCTCCGCTGGAAAAAGCTATATGTCCACCCTTGAGTGTGAGGAAGCCCACACCAACGAGAGCTATCAGCGCGGATAGTGTCGTAATTCGGTCCGGCAGCTTGCGTGTAACAATACATGTCAGCGCCGGAATAGTGATTACAGCTGAGCCTTCGAGGAATGCTGTAACAGATGAGTCTGTAGTCTGCAGACCTTTTAACTCAAATCCCATAGAAATAACGAAAACCAGTCCGAGAATTGCGCAGTGCAGCAGTTCTCTCTTTGTTACATTCTTTATGCTTTTGTAGAAAATAATTCCAAGCACCGCAAACGCAATCAGAAAACGTGTTCCCATGAGGAGCATAGGCCCCATAGTTCTGAGTGCTATCTTGGAGAACAGCAATGATGTTCCCCTGAGTGCGAAAGCAAGTCCAACAATGAACTCACCCATTCTTTCGTTCATCTTTAGTTTCATATAAACGCAGCTTTCCTTTCCCAATACCCAGGCATAGAATACCGTCTGACTTAATAGATTCTATCTTGTAATTTTAACACATAAGATGTCTTTTTTGACATAGTAAAAGAGCAGATGCCGAAGCATCTGCCCTAATTATCAGTCTGAACTATTTCTTCCAGAGGCCGTGGATATTGCAGTAGGCATATACCGCCTCAAGCTTCTCGCCATCGCAGATTGCAAAAACCGCTTCCGGCTTATCTCCCGCTTCAAGGCATCGTCTCTGATTACCCTTATCTGTCTGGATTGAAATCCACTCGATAAAGTGTGCCTCCTCCGAAGGGTGCTCAAGCTCACCAACTCTCACATGAACCTTATTGTCCTTAATCTCGAACACCGGTACATGCTTCTCCACTGCCGCATCTGTTGTTCCCGGTACAAGCTCTGTCATATTCTTTCCGCAGCATACAACAGGTACGCCAGACGCCTTCACAACGGCAATAATATTACCGCATACTTCACATTTGAAAAATTTCTGTTCCATAACTTGCTCCTTTCTTCAAGAATACCGTTAATGGACAGTGCAGCTTTCTCATCTGTTCCTATATTAAATACCTTTAATATGTCATATCAGTGAAGCAATTGTGAGCGCAAATCCAAGTTTATGTGATTGATTAACTTGTTAGCAATAACCAAAAGCCTGCGATTAGAGATGCGCGTTACACCACTTCTGCCATGCGCTTACTGTTACAGGTCCTCTTACTCCGTCAACCTTAACACCGAGGAACTTCTGCATAGCCTTTGTTGTATTAGGACCCCACTCGCCATCAGCAACAGCTCCAACCTTCTTCTGAATAGCCTTTGTTGTTACAGGGCCAAGGACACCATCAACTTTAACTCCGAGAATGTGCTGTGTTGTCTTTGTAGTCTTCTCGCCCCATTTTCCATCTACATCAAGCTTATATGCTGAATGGCTTGACTTAGAAGTTGATTTAGCTTTCTGAGGCTCTTTAGCTGCCTTAACTTCCTTAACCTCTTTAACTTCCTGCTTTACTTCCTCTTTAACTTCTTTAACCTCTTCAACTACGTCTGCTACTACATCTGCTGCAGCCTCTGCAACGCTAGCTTCTTCTTTCTTAGCTTCTTCAGCTGCCTTTCTAACCTTATCGTCAAGATCCTTAAGGAATGCCATAATTCTTTCTCCTATCCATAACTATCATCACACTTTGTTATTACAAAGCGGACTAACTTCTTGAAATTATTGTACAAATATATAACAGTGTAGTCAATCTGAAAGATGTGCTTCGCTTGTTACATATATGCACGGCTGTTATAATCAGTGTATAGATTATCAGTAAAGGAGCTTGTACATGAACATCCTTGTCATCAGCGACACACACGGCAGCCTTGATAAAGCGCAGGCACTTATGGAAAGGGTTTCTTCTTTTACCGACATAGATATGATTATCCACTGCGGTGACTACATCAGCGACGCAGATGAACTCGAGGCTATGAGTGGAATCGAAACAGTTGCTGTCCCCGGCAATTGCGACGGATGTCGCGAGCGCGAATACCGCATCGTTGAAGCAGGTAAAAGCAGAATTCTGGTGATTCACGGAAACACGGAAGGTGTCAAACGTTCGACAATGAGGCTGTTATATCTGGCTGAGGAACTTGAGTGCGATACAGTCTGCTTCGGACACACTCATATTGCAGTTAATGAAGTCCACGAAGGTATTCACCTGATTAATCCCGGAAGTGCCTCAAGACCGCGCGACGGAAGCAACGGAAGCTGTGCTCTGCTCATAGTTGATGACAAAAGCACGGCGGCAACCATCATTCGTTACTGACGCCTCACAGGCAGAGCAGAAGTTTTGTTTTGACACTTGCACAATCATGCACTTTGTTGCTATATTCTGTTCAGAAGATTCTACTTAACAAACATTTCCACAGGAGGAAAAGTATGGATACTAATAAAGTTATGAAGTCATTATTAAACGAAGATACACTTAAGCTCGTAGGCCAGATGGCAGGCGTTACTGATGCGGAGGCTGAAAAGGCTGTCCAGGGTCTTCTCCCTGCACTTCTCAAGGGCGCTGCTGACCAGAACAAGAACAAGGATACAGCCGCTGCATTCCTTGAGGCTGTTATGTCACACGGAGAGAAGGACTCTTCAGATATGTCAAAGTTCGTAAAGAACATCGATGTTGAAGACGGTGCAAAGATTGTCAACCACCTTCTCGGCAGCGATAACGATAAGACTGCTGCTGCAGCTGCAAAGGCAAGCGGAATTGACAAGAAGAAGATTATCAAGATTATGGCTCTTCTCGCTCCAATCATCATGAACCAGCTCGGTAAAGAGTCAAAGAAGTCAGGTAAGAAGAGTAACGACGAGATGGGAGACCTCCTCGGTTCACTCGTAAAGAACATCGACGTTGCAGACGTTATCAAGATTGCAAAGGTACTGATGAAGTAATCAATACATTGTTGCACTTTGATATGTACCCTCTTTACTGGACACAAACCAGTAAGGAGGGTATTTAATATTGCAAATTATCACTGCGCGGTGTGCGGGGGGGGGATAGGTGTTTGTGGCTATTTGCGAAAAAACTTAAATTAATCTGCAAAAATGTGGCATATAGAGCTTTCATCAGGTCAATGGCACATAGTTCCTCCGGTTTCGAATTTACACCCTCCGAGATTTGTGGCATACAAGCTGCAGCCTTCGTATTCGCCACAGACACTTATCAAGTTTGCAGTTTGTTACATAAAAAAATTCATATAGCCACAATCTTGCGGCTATATGAATTAGAAATGCAACTGTGCCACAAAACTAAAGGGCTTGTCTTTCAGTAAGCAACAGAAAAGGAATCTGCATTGATATGTGCCCAGAATTCTAAGTGCATATCAATGCACCAAGTATTGCAGCAGCATTTTCAACCCTAAATTACCGGATATACCTCAATCTCTACATCTGAGAGCGGATATGTTGCGCATGGGTGAATCCATCCGAACTTCTTGTCTGCAGCACGACGTCCATCTGCATCATCAGGAACGAAAACCTCGCCGCTGATCAGTCTGGAGTGGCACCATCCGCAGAGACCGCTTCTGCAGTCTGTTGTTACGCCGATGCCGAGCTCCTGAGCTGCGTGAAGCAGTGTCTCATCTGACTTGCAGACTGTGCTGTACTTCTTGCCCTTTGCAACGATGGTGAGCTTGAACTCAGGTGCAGCTGCGCCAGGATAAGCAGCATTCTGAGCAGGATTTCCGTACTCGCCGCCAACCTCGAAACGAGCTCTTTTTGCTGGAAGTCCGAGTTCATCGACAACAGTATGCATATGCTTATAGAAAGGCTTGTTGCCGCAGATATAGAGGCTGTAGTCATCAGCATCTGCGTACTTCTTGATGAGATCTGCTGTGATAAAACCACTCTCGCAGCCCTCATGCTCATCCTCTGAGAGAACGTGGATTACTTTTACCTTGCCGTTTGATTCAGCCTCGAGCTTAGCAAGCTCATTGCGAAAAGCGATTCCGTCCCATGTCTTGTTACCACAGAGAATTGTGATGTCATACTCCTCGATGCCGGAAGCTGCTGCATGAGCCATTGAGATGAACGGTGTGATTCCCGAACCGCCGGCTGCTGCGACAATTTTCTTTGCATCTCTGAGCTCCTGATAGTAATAGTGTCCGAGAGGTCCGGAGAGAACCACCTTTGTTCCTGCCTTCCAGTTCTCGTGGATGTATGCTGAACCGCAGCCGTTAACAGCATTCTTGACGAGAAGTCTGTACTGTGAATTCTCGCCCTGCGCATCTGCAGGATTCGAAGCAATTGTGTATGGTTTTGTCACAAGAGCTCTGCCGATGTTAAGCACAACACTTACATACTGTCCTGCACGGAAATAAGCCAGCTTCTCTGTTCCCATCTCTTTGTCAGGAACAAGAATATATGCCTTTGCATCAGGCTCATCGATAACCTCTGCAACTTTTGCAAACTGCACATGAGGGTGCAGGCTTGCGCCGATTTTATTTGGATTATAGAAAGAAGTCGGAATAGTGTCCGGTGCCTCTTCAATCGCCTTTGTACGTGTCTTTACCTCACCAAGGAAAGGAAATGGTGTCAGTCCCTTGAGAGCTTTCTTGTCGTAATTGTATTTAGCCATCTTACTTGCCCTCCTTCATTTCCATGCTCATATATCTTGCCTGCTCAGCACCTGAGAGATATGCCTGTGAATATCCGTCCATCTGCGTGCCGTGTCCGCCGACAAATCTAAGACCTCTGATAGTGTAGTCCTCATGGTGTCCGGACTGAACACGAGGGAACATTCCATCCCAGAGTCTTGCATAGTATCCATATACATCGCCCTTAGGGGTTCCGAGATATCTTGCCCAAGTCATAGGTGATGCAACAACAATCTCCTCGATATGGCTCTGAATGTCGCAGCCTGTTACTTCCTCGTAACGCTCAACACACTCGCGTGCGATTCTGTCCTTGATTCTGAAGTACTCGTCTTCCGTTACATTCTCAAAAGCATCTCCGTCGTAGAACTTCGAGAACTGGAGGAAGCATCTGCCTTCTCCTGCAGCACCCGGAATCGCTCTGTCAAGACAGGTTACAGTGATATCTTTATGAGTTTCGATATTGTCTGATGTGAGCCACTGGTCGTGGTTGTTTGGTGCATAACGCATGAAATTGTCGTAGTCTCTGATACCGATTTCGTCAGCTGATGCATCGAGTCCGAGGTATACGGTAAAAGCAGCCTGCGCAAGTCTTCTTGCGTTCAGTGCCTGTCTGTCGCGCTTTGGCACTTCTTCAGGGTCAACCATTCTGTCAAAAACAGTGTTAGGCATCAGGTTCGATAGTACATAATCGCATGGGATATATGTTCCGTCAGCAAGCTCAACTCCGCGAACTGAATTGCCTTTTACATCAATCTTCTTTACCTCTGTGTTATACCAGATATCTCCGCCAAGCTCGCGGATTCTTGCATCGAATGCCATTGATACCTCGTGGCTTCGATTTGCAGCAATCCAAGGCTTATGTGTGAGATATACATACGTCATAAATGTGTACGGTGCGAAACTCATCTCTGTTGAGTCACACGCTACAAATGTCCAGTATGACTGGAAAATATTCTTTGCCTTCTCAGGCACTCCGATGCGATTCATCATCTCTTCGCATGTTACCGGAACAACTCTCATAAGATCATAATACTTGAGGAGCATCTCAACCTTCTGTGGCGGATTAGGCTCATTATGGCGCTCTGCAAGCCAGCCGACTCCGTCATGAAGCATACGTCCGAGCTCCATAACTGTAGTCATAGACTCACGTGAACCCGGAACCTGTCTCTCCATCTCATCGATGAATTCCTGAACTCCTACAGGCATCTGCACGTCAAAACCGCCTTCTTCGTCAGTTACTGTTGCTGCAAAAGACTCTTCAACAGCAACCCAGTCAACGTCGAGCTTATACTGGTTATCGAGCAGGTCACGAACTGCACCTAGAGGACGTCCTTCCCTGCCATCTCCCATCTGGCACATCTCGTGAAGTGTTGTCTCAAACTCGTAAGCGCCGCGTCTGAAACTTGTTGCACAGCCACCAGGGAGGTTATGCTTCTCCAGCACGAGAACCTTCTTTCCTTCATTTGCCATGTAGCAGGCAGCAGAAAGTCCGCCATTACCTGCACCGACAACTACTACATCGTATTTGTCCATTTTTTCGCCTTCTTTCTGAAAATGTCTATAACGATTCTAAGTAGATTATACTTTGTTAATAATTACACAAACAAGTCACAAATGACATTTAGTGTCAAAAAAATATACAGATTGAGGGAAGCTGTGTAACTCGTCCATATTTAATTTTACACAAGCGGCTGCCCTGTAAACCGATATATAAGTTTGACCTAATATCCACCTTCAAATTCATCAGTTTTTTCCAAAAATATATGCTTTGCATTATTTAATAAGCAACGCGAAAGTGTTAGAATATTAACAAAGTTTTATGCTTGGCACCGGGTTTTTTGAGAACTCAGGTGTCTTGTAAAACCACAAGTCGTATTTAGAGAAAGGAAATGATTATGGCTTTCAGAAAATCTATTATGGCCCTGGTAACCAAAATCAGTATCGAGTCCGGTACTTACCTGGGTATCAAGCCAACCGATCCAGAGTATATGATTATGGATCCAGTTGTAACAGACGAAATGGCTGAAGTCTGCATGGCACTTAAGCTCCGTACTCTCAGATCTGCAGCTGAGGTTGCTGCCAAGATCAAGAAGCCGGTAGAGTACTGCGAAGAGCAGCTCAACAAGCTGATTGACGCAGGTATCGTACGTACGGATTTCAGTGAGGGCGAGTGCAAGTACTTCTACCCTATCTGGGTTCCTGGAATCATGGAAGGTATGCTTGCCAACAACGAGAATGTTGAGAAGTATCCTGTTATCGCAGAGTGCTTCGAGCGTTACACAAGAGAGCGTACAGCAGCTCTTGCTCCTAACCTTCCTGTAGGTCAGGGTCTCATGAGAGTTATGCCTGTAATGAGCGCTATCGAGAATAACGAGAAGACAGCTTCATACGACGAGGTTGCTGACCTCATCGAAAGAGCTGAGTACATCTCTGTCGGTGCATGCTCCTGCAGAAGATCCAGAAGACTTATGGGCGACGGCTGCGGTCACCTCGAAGAGGATATGTGCCTCTACCTGAACCGCAGTGCACGAAGCATGGCAGATGCAGGATTCCACAGACTCATCACTAAGGAAGAAGCTTATGAGATTCTTGCACGTGCAGAAGAGAACGGTCTTGTTCACGAGATCAACAATGTAGAGAAAGCAGGAGACGCAGAGGCTATCTGTAACTGCTGCGGATGCTCATGCTTCTCACTTCGTATCGCTGAGTACTTCAGATGTCCGGATCTCATCAGATCCAACTATCAGGCTGAGGTTGATGCTGAGAAGTGCGTAGCCTGCGGACAGTGCGTTGAGAACTGCCAGGTTAACGCAATCAAGCTCGGACAGAAGCTCTGCACAATCAAGCCTCTCCCAGAAGCTCCAAAGGAAGCAATGCCACAGGATTCACCTTGGATGTTCAGCAAGAAGAAGTGGAACGAGGACTACCGTACAACAAGATCTGAGGTAGTTGATACAGGTTCAGCTCCATGTAAGATGGAGTGCCCTGCTCACCTTCCAATTCAGGGATATATCAAGCTCGCTTCACAGGGCAAGTACCACGAGGCTCTTGAGCTTATCAAGAAGAACAACCCATTCCCTGCAATTTGCGGACGTGTATGTAACCGCAGATGTGAGGATGCATGCTCAAGAGGTTCTCTCGATGAGCCTATCGCTATCGATGAGATTAAGAAGTTCATCGCTGAGCAGGATCTCAAGGCTGAGCACAGATATGTACCTCCAATGATCAACCAGATAGGCAGAGCTTATCCTGAGAAGATTGCTATCATCGGTTCAGGTCCTGCAGGACTTTCATGCGCATACTACCTTGCATGCAAGGGATACACACCAACAGTATTCGAGAAGGAAGCTAAGCTTGGTGGAATGATGACGCTCGGAATCCCAAGCTTCAGACTTGAGAAGGATGTAGTTGAGGCTGAAATCGAAGTTCTCAAGGAGCTCGGTGTTGAGTTCAAGACAGGCGTTGAAGTTGGTAAGGATATCACAATCGATGCACTGAAGAAAGACGGATATAAGGCATTCTATGTAGCAGTCGGTCTTCAGGGAACAAGAAAGCTCAACGTTCCCGGAGAGGATGCGGCAGGCGTAATCCCTGGCCTTGATATCACAAAGAAGGTTAACCTCGGTGAGAAGGTTGAGCTCAAGGGAAAAGTTGTTGTTATCGGTGGTGGTAATGTTGCTGCTGATATCGCAAGAACTGCTGTAAGGTGCGGTGCTGAATCTGTTGATATGTACTGCCTTGAGGCTGATGCAAATGTACCTATGGGTGCTGAGGACAGAGCTGAGTGCGAGGCAGAGGGCATCAAGATTCACCCATCATGGGGTCCATCCGAAATCGTTGTTAAGAAAGGCAAGGTTGCCGGCGTTAAGTTCAAGGAGTGCTATGCTCTTAAAGACGGAAGCGGAAAGTTCAACCCTGCTTTCAAGGAGGAGAATACCATTACAGCTGATGCTGACTATGTTCTTGTCTGCATCGGTCAGTGCACAGACTGGGGTCAGACTCTCAATGGTACATCATGTGTAATCGGCAGAGGCAACCTCGTTGAGGCGGACGGATTCACATGGCAGACTGCAGATTCTGATGTATTCGCAGGTGGAGATGCCGTTACAGGTCAGAAGTTCTGCATTGATGCTATCGCAGAGGGTAAAGAGGCTGCTATCTCAATCCACAGATATGTACACGAAGGACAGAATCTCTACTACGGACGTCCAACAGGCGCTTACAAGCCACTTGATCTTACAAATGCAGATCTTTCATCATATGACAGAGCTCCTCGTCAGAAGGTTGCTCTTGAGGCAGGCGAAGCAAAGACTATGAAGGATCCTCGCAAGGTATTCACAGAGGAGCAGATTGCTAAAGAAACTGACAGATGTCTCGGCTGCGGAGCTTCAGTTGTTGATACAAACATGTGTCTCGGCTGCGGAATCTGTACAACAAAGTGTAAGTTTGACGCAATTCACCTCAACAAGGTACACGACGAGGCCAGCCTTGGATATGAGAAGATCATTCCTGGAATCATGGGTAAGACAGCCGCTAAGCGTGTCGGCAATATCGCAATCAAGACGGTAAAAGCTCCGTTCGCAAAGAAGTAATATGCATGAGCTTGGAGTAATAATGCATGCCTGCGATGAAATCGTCGCTTTCGCTGCAGAGAATAACATCGAACGCATAGCAGAGGTTGTATTCGAAATAGGCGAAGGCTCGGGCATCATCGAAGAGTATGTCGAGAAATGCTATCCGATAGCTACCAAGGGAACCATACTTGAAGGTTCGAAACTCATCATTGAGACAATCCCGGGTATGGTAATGTGCCTTGACTGCTTTGAGATATACAACGCAGTCGACAACAAAGGATGCTGTCCGGAATGTGGAAGCCGTCAGAAAGAAGTTCTCTCCGGAACTCAGTTCAATATAAAAGAAATTCACGTGCCGGAAGAGGACAGCTAGAAACAAACTATAGGGAGACAGGTTCATGATATGAGCCTGTCTCCCTTTATATTCATCTTATACCGCCGGGCACATCATCAGCCCCTTCTTCCTGTCATAGAACCTCACCATATTGCTCAGAATATCTTCTGGTCTTACTATTGTTCTATTCGCTTCATTAAGCATATCCGTCAGCTCCTCACTGCATAAATCCTCTCTCGCCGGCATTATGATTACCTCATGAACGCTTGACGGTATTACATAGTAGTCAGAAACGAGAGCTTCGCCTATTCGCTTCGCCATACCCGGCAGGAACAGCATGCAAGCACCGTAAGAACCTCCCATTCGAGAAAGAGCAAATGAACCGGCTGTCAGGTCAACTTCAAAATCATCCGAGAGAGGATTGCGGCGGTCCAGCACTTCACCCTTATATTTCATAAGCGACTCCAGATCGCAGAATACCGGCTTGCTGAACTCACTTGTGTTACTGATTGCCCTGTCTATAATCTCATCAGTATTGTAGTCTTCTGCCTCAGCCAAGGCTTTCGTTACATACAGCCTGTAATTCCCATCTCCATTCTCATCTGCCAGAATATACGGAACCAGCGAGAATCCGGCACCAAGCGGCCTGCTCACCATATCCTTAAGTCTCTCCCTGTTAAGTTCCTCGTCCAGAATGTCAAATCTCAGATCCTCCATTATCGAATCCCTGTCCAGTCTGAGAGGTTCTATATCCGGTGCCACGCAGTTTGCCATAATTGCCTGCCCGAGAAGCTCCGCTGCTGTCTCCTCTAGAGAAGCACCATCGCAGTACACCGGATAACAGTCTTCCAGATAGAATGTCGGCGCTACAGTCATGCCGGACATAGTCATCGTTACCGCATGAAGCAGCCTGTCATTATTCTTCCTCACCTCACGGTATGACAGCTTCATGCACTCACGCAGTTCCTCAGGTATGATTGCCTCGAGTGTCTCTCTAAGTTCCTCTACAAATTGCTGGATATTCATCTTGTTCTTCATATATAACTCCCTTCAAACAAAAACACCAGGAGCGCAAACTCCTAGTGCATAGTCATGATCGCGGCCAACCCGGATATTGGTCGGCGGCCAGCTTCATCTTATAAATTTCTACAGGCAGATACTACCTCATTCCACGGCAAAAATCCATTGTGAAATATCGTGAAATATCGACATGCGAAAAAAGAGCCCCCTGCTGACAGTATCCGTCAGCAAGGCAGCTCTCTTTCGTTTATGCACTTATTTATTATTTATTATTCTGTGTTATCTGTTTGCTTCGATTGCCGCGAGATCCTCTTCGGTGTACTCGATTTCGATATCTACATGTGCACCGAATTCATCTCCATATTTCTTCTTCTCCATGAAGTAGAAGACAACTCCGAGAAGAGCCCATGTGCCAGCCATTGCCCACTCCTGTGGAGCAAGAGTACTTCCTGAGCCCGGAATAAGATAGCAGGCTACCATGCCTCCGGAGAGAATAACTGCAGTCCATCCGATGAACTTCCAGTGCTTAATTCTGTAAGGTCTTGGCATATCAGGTGCCTTCTTTCTCAGGATAAGGAATGAGCAGGCTACCATGCAGTAGGACAGGCAGCATCCCAGATTTCCCGCATCACTTATCCATACCAGCATCTGTCTTCCAGCAAATGGTGAAAGTGCTGAAATAATTCCAATCAGAAGAAGTGCGTTGACCGGAGTCTTGTACTTAGGATGGAGCTTTGCAAAAGCTGCAGGAATCATTTTTGAATCTGCCATCGAATACATCGCACGGCTTCCGCCAATCATGAATGAGTTCCAGCTTGTTACGATACCGCAGAGGCCTCCGATAATTACAACATCCCCTATGGTCTTGCTGTTAAAAGCTTTTACAAGAACGCCCGCTGTAATCAGTCCGTTGCCCTTCATTCCTTCAGCGATTTCCTGCGCGTTCAGGCTGTATCCTACCGCAAGGATAACAAGTCCATAGAAGAGCACAGCCATCACTACTGAAAGGACAAGATAGAAACCGATTTTCTTTAAAGATCCTTTTATCTCTTCAGCAGCCTGCGGAATAACATCAAATCCGATGAAGAAGAATGGAGTTGTAACTGCAACTCTGATAACGCTCTTCACTATCGATCCCGTAGAATCTCCGTTCCACATCTGCGGAATAATATTCCCAATATCTCCACGGACTGTGGACACTGCTATGATTATGAGTCCAACAGTCATAATGATTATCGTGAATACCGTCTGCACATTGGCAGCAGTCTTGACGCCGACAATATTTATTCCTGTCATCAGGATAGCTACTACAATAGCTACCGCGAGCCATGTTGCATAGATGTCAAATCCTGCAATTGTGTAAAGATATCCTTTAAGGAATCCCGGTAAGAGATATCCCACAATGGTAGGAAATGCGCACGCTTCAAAGCATACAACGCCCACATATCCGAAAATGATACCCCAGGTACAGATAAATGAGCCCGTCGGACCCATTGCTTTATAACTGAATACATGCTCTCCTCCGCACTGCGGAAGAGCTGCTGTGAGTTCAGCATAGGTCATGCCTACGAAGAAAATCATTATGCCGCCGATTGCAAATCCAAGGGCTGCACCGACCGCACCGCCTCTTTCAATCCAGTCACCGGTTGAAACTACCCAGCCCCAGCCGATCATTGCTCCAAAGGCGATAACAAGCATATCCTTCGCCGTAAGAACCTTATTAAATTCTGATTGTTTAGTCTGACCTGACATAATGTCACCTCTTTTATCACTTACCCTTTATCTTAATTATAAGTATTATAGCTAAACGATTATTAGAAAAAAATACTAAACATTGGTCTGTACTTTTTTCATACTTTATAGCTATTTTATAGTTGAAATGCTTGAAATTCCAACGTGTTCAGTTCAATAATGAAGTTTGACTATTCTTTATATTACATACCGAGCTATATGTTAAATATATAACTATCCCACTTATACAACGCTATTCAGATTGAATAAAAAAAAGATTCAGTTGTCTATAAAACAAAATATCATTACTCTATCTTGCAGCAAATATAATTTACACAAGCAAAAATTTTCGCAACACTTAAGCGGGCAAAAGTATTATACTGATAACAAGATATATCGTATCAAGCTACATTCATTCTGTTGAACATCATATGGAGGTGTTTAGATGAAACTAACCAGGGAACAGAAGGCTCTTCTTGACGGTTCCAAGGGTGAGACAATGGCAAAAGTCATGAAAACCCTTGTCATGTACGGAGAAGCCTTTGGCGCAAAAAAAATGGTGCCTGTTACAGGCAGCTATGGACACACCGTTATATCCTACGGACTTGCAGCCCTTAAGCCGGTAAATGCACTTTTCCAGGAGCTTATTGACGCAGGTCTCACAGAGGGACAGAAGTTCACAGCGGATCCAAGACCGCTCGATAAGAATGTCCCTTCATCACTGATTGAAGATATCGTCTTCAAGAAAATCATGTACTCTCAGCAGGACATCATGGAGAAGCAGTTGGAGCAGCTCGGCATTGTTGACGATGATGCCTATACCTGCACCTGCTATGTTGACCAGATGGAGAACAAGCCTAACAAGGGTGATATCCTCTCCTGGGCAGAGTCTTCTGCAGTAGTATACGCAAACTCAGTTCTCGGAGCACGCTGCAACAGAAACTCCGGAATCATTGAGCTCATGGGTTCAATCGCCGGATTCGTTCCTGAGTTCGGTCTTCTTACAGATGCGGGAAGAAAGGCGGACTGGGTTATCGAGGTAAAATGCGAGAACAAGCCTGAGGCACAGCTTCTCGGTTCTGCTATCGGCATGAAGGTCATGGAAGATGTTCCTTATGTAAAAGGAATGGAGAAATGGCTCGGCACTGAGCTGAACGAGGAAACATGCACCTACCTTAAGGATTTTGGCGCTGCAACAGCATCAAACGGTGCGGTTGGTCTCTATCACATCGAAGGTCTCACCCCAGAGGCAAAGGATCTCGGCAAAAAGCTTATCAAAAAGGATGCACAGATCTATGTAATCGACGACGCTGAGCTTGAGAGAGTTCAGAGGGAGTACCCTGTTATCTGGAAAGACAAGGATGCAAAACCGGAACTCTGTTTTGTCGGATGTCCACACATGACTCTTTCACAGATGAAGGACTGGGCTGACAAGCTCGAGGCTGCCCTTCGCAGAAACGGGCTCAGCCGCGTAACAGTGCCTACTGTTTTTACCGCATCCCCTGCAGTAATCAAGGAGCTTCAGAAGACAACCGATTATTACAGACTTCAAAGCTATGGAATCATCATAAGCTATATCTGCCCTCTCATGTACATGAACAATCCTCTGTGCAAAAAGAAGGCGGTTATTACATGTTCGAACAAACTGCGCACATACACAAGCGCACGCTTCTACAAGGAATCCGAGATTCTTGACATCATTACAGGAAAGGAGGCCAGATAAATGAAACAGTTCAAAGGTCGCGTAATCGTTCCCGGCACATGCACAGCTGAGGCTCTTGTAAGCCACGGCGGCTTCAACACTCTGGCCAGCTATCAGATGGCAATGATGTTCGGTGACAAGAAGGTTAAATGCGGAGATCAGAACAACGCTGATATCTACAAGCAGCCTATGATCGGCAAAGCACTGTGCCTCCCGCAGACAATCGGCTCGACAACCGGAGGAATGGTTCTTTATACAGCCTGCGCAGTTGGCAAGCAGCCTGCGTGCATGCTTTTCTCAAAGCCAATCGATTCACTTGCAGCTTCCGGAGCAATTCTGGGAGATGTCTGGACCGACGCGGTAATGCCGGTCGTTGACAGCCTCGGCGATGACTTCCTTGAGGCTGTTCAGACAGGCGACACAGTTACAGTCGCAGAAGACGGAACAGTTACAATAGAATAGCTGATTCCCGAAATACACTAGAACCCGGCCTTACTATAAAGGCCGGTTTTTTTGTAAGTATTTAATATATTCATAACACGAACTCCGATTATTGGTTATAATGGTACTATGAGTACAAAAAAAATCAAACGAATAATAATCGACTGTGATAACACAGTCGGAATAAACGGTCGACCAATGGATGATGCTCTTGCCATCCTCTATCTTCTCGGTAAAAGCCCAGAGGCTGAGGTTGTTGCCATTTGCACCAGCTACGGAAACGGCACCTCAGAGGAATGCTATCAGGCAACCGTATCCTTTATGGAGGAAATCGGAGCACATGATATTCCTGTTTATCATGGAAGTGATATTTCAGCCAGCATAATTCGGCGTCGAACAGGCTTCAATGTTCCGGATAACGGAATTTGGCAGGATTCTTCCTGCGAAGCTTCACCTGCAGCCCGATTTATTGTCGATGCTGTTAACGAATCCCCCAACGAGCTTATCTATCTCTGTCTGGGATCAACTGTTAATCTGTATGAGGCAGCAAAACTGGATTCATCTGTTTATGACAAGATAAAACAGTGTGTTCTGATGGGCGGTATTACAGATGATCTGTTTATACATAACACTCGGCTTCATGAGCTTAACTTTTCAATCAACGCCGAGGCAAGCTATGATGTTCTACGCAAGGCGCACAATATTACTATTATTACCGGTAATAACTGCCTGCCTGTAGCAGCTCTTTCCAAGGAAGACTTCTGGAATAATCTGTGCATTTCAGATAATCCAACCGGTATATACATCGCAAAGAAATGCGGTTATCGATTCAAGGATAAAGAGCTTGAATACAGTGCCGACAGTTCATACTGCTGGGATGGTGTCGCTGCGGCATATATAATGCAGCCTGATTTATTTGATGATCATCCGACATCCTGCAGAATAAGCGCTGAAGGAATGGCTGAAGGTTATCTGAACCCTGTTGATCCCGAGGATGCAAACTGTGTGCTTAATCTTCCTACGGTTAAAGATAAGCACGTACTTCAGCATGCCTTCTATGAAAGCTGGCTCAATCTCAGGATTGATGCCCTTGACACAAACTATTCTTTTACCGGACTGTATCTGGATAAGCTTATTCAGCCATGCATTCTTGTAGAGTTATCAAAGATGGACTGCCACGGATTTCTTTTGCTTCAGACATTAAAAGCTCAGGGATATGTCGATGAAAATCTTGATCCTTCAGGCTTCTACAGGAATCTGAAACACATGGAGGCGGATGGATATTTAACCTCATATACCACAATAGAGGGTTCCCGCAACAAGAAAGTATATGCCATTACCGATTTCGGCAGGAGATCTCTTGTCAACTGGCAGGATTCTCTTGTGGAATATTCAGAATACATCAATAATCTCATTGAGCGAATTGAATCAGTCAAATAAAAAAATGCCTGTTTGAAATCAAACAGGCATTTCTCTTTATTCATTTATCACTTCTTTAAGGCACTCAATCGCGTCCAGAATTATGAGCGGACAGACTTCTGTCATCAAGCCTCCACCGATAATCTTTTCCATACCTTCTTTTGTTGAAATGTCCGCATCAAGGAGTTCTTTACACATGAACTTTCCGCCTCTTCTCTCGGAGAACCTAGAATTGAATTCGAACATTTTGGTCATCATGATGCCTTTCTGCTCATCCTGATTAGGACCTGCGTGACCGTAGATAGCACCTATGACATTGTATGCTCCTATAACCGCTCCACAAGTCTCACCCCTCATCATTCCGCCGGCAAAGCAGGCAGTAATTCTGCAGAGTTCTTCTCTGCTCATTCCTGTCTCGTCAGCAAATTCTGCTGCTGTTATCTGCGAGCAGTCCATCTGCTGCATGAACAACTCAACAACTTGTTCTTTAGTCATTATTACCTCCGTTCACGGTATGCCGCTTCCTAGTTCGGAATCTGATTCTTGTTTCCTGAGAACAGTTCAACAACACCAAGCACGCCTATTACCGCTACCATTATTTTGATCCACTTTGCAGTCTTTCCGCATGCCATTCCGGCCTTTGCGCAGACTCCAATAACAGGACCAACTATCACAAACATTATAATGCATGTAACGATTATTACAAGCTCCATCAGCTTACGTGGCTGTTTTTCCATCATCATAGCTGCAATTGCCATAACTATAAGAAGAACGATAAAACAGGTCTCAGCCTGTCCTGAGAACCAGCACTTCATGTGTGTCTGCATTCCGCTGCAAAGGTCCAGAAGACCGCTGCATACAGGTGCCCAGATTTTGACTGCACCAAGCAGAATTACTGACGCAGCAAGCTGTAACACAGGGATTAATTTACTTTTCATGATCTATCCTCCATCACTTACGATTCAAGCAAAATTCCATCATCAAGGCAATACCTTCTTGTAGCTTTTTTTGTCCACTTCTCATTATGTGTAACCATAATAACAGAAGCTCCGTTCTTACAGCAATCGCTAAGAAGGTCTACTATTGTTCCTGCCCACGCATCGTCGAGGTCGTTGGTAGGCTCATCAGCAAGTATGAGCATCGGATTCTTAATAAGAGCTCTTGCAACCATCGCTCTTCTCTTCTGTCCGCCGGAAAGCTGATGCGGAAGGTAATCCGCTCTGTCTGACAGGCCGAGCTTCTCCAGATACTCATCTGCATGAGAATCTTCTTTTTTGATGCTGCTGATTTTCTCTGCGAATTCAAGATTCTCTCTAAGAGTAAGTGCCTGAATAAGATTGCTATCCTGGAAGAGAAAGCCTATCTTGTCTGCTCTTAGGCTTGTCTGCTCCTCATCTGTCATTTCATCTACATTTCTTCCGTCTATGAACTGCGATCCTGAATCACTCTTGAGAAGAGTACCAATGACATAAAGCAGGGTACTTTTACCCATGCCCGAAGGACCTTCTATTACTACGAAATCACCCTTGTTGACTTCGAGATTAATATCTTTAAGAGGTGTTATTGTCTCTCCATTTCTGAAGTTCTTGCTGATATGCTCGAGTTTACATACTGTCATTTAGTTCACCTCCCCCTGAGTAATAGCAGTCTGCGGTTCAAGAGATGCACTCTTTATCGCTGAGTTAATTGCTGCAAAGAAGCAGATTAACAGTGAAAGTACAACACCCAGAACAGCACTTAGAATTGTCATTCCGATATTCCATGTTGCAGGAGGAAGCAGGAAGGTTGTCTGTATCATCTTCATAATCGGGCTGATGCAGAACCCTGCAATAATGCTGCCTGCAAGACCACCCACAAGAGCCATCGTGCATGCTTCACCGATGATGAGCAGGAATACCTGCTTCTTCTGTACACCGATTGCTCTCATAAGTCCGATTTCCTTCTTTCTGTCCTTCGCAAGCGCATTGAACCTTCCTATAAGGGCAAGAACAGCAACTGCAAGCAGGGCTATCCAGATGCCAAAGATTACCTTTGATGTACCATTCAGCTGTGCCTGAAGTGCAGATACAGTATCTGTTGTTGAAATGCACTGTGCGTCGATTCCCGTAAAGATGAAATCGTGTGCAAACTTGTCAGGAGTGATGCTTCCATCCAGCTTTACCATTACGGCAGAAATAAGGGTAGATGGGTCCACTCCTTTAGGCAGAACATCCAATCCTTCTGAGTCCTTTGTTATCTGTCTTGCTCTGTCGATTCTAAGGAAGATTGTATTGTCCAGGCCTGTTCCTGTTGGATGCAGCTCACCGCCTACATGAAACGGCGTGTCCAGAACGCGGGCTGTTTTTCCAACATAGTCGGTGAATTCACCGCCAAGAATTATATCCTGATCTGTCAGCTCTTCATAATCCTTCTGATTCATGAGTGATTTAATGATGAAGTCAGAATCCGGATCAAAGCCAACAAGTCTCATTTCCATACCAAAGTCGCAGCAGGTTCCGTTAATTGTCTGTGAGAAAAACTGTGGCGATACAGCCTTTACTCCGTCGAGCTTCTCAACCTGCTTCATTATGTCTGTCGACATATATTTATTCTCCGGATTTGAGGTGTACAAAAGCTCATATCCGTCTGCATCGGCTGTCGATGGGACAATAATCGCATCGGCACCCAGTCTGTCAGCACTTTCCGACAGTCCTTGTCTCATCGTAATGAAAACGCCAAAGATGAGTACGAAGGTGAATATTGTTATTGCGGTAATCGCGATAGTAAGAATAGACTGATTCTTTCTTCTTACTATGTTTTTCCAAATTAAATCTATCATATTTTTTACTGTCCTCGAACTGTAAATAGCGATAAGAGCCCTGAATTAACAGGGCTCTTTGATATCTATTCTTCTTTAAAGCAATTTATTTTGCCTTAGCTGCGAATGTGATCTGAACGATTGTTCCGTCTTCTGGAACTACCTTGTCATTTCCGTAGAACTCCTGAGTCTTTGTGTTCTCGATTGTTCCGTATCCGTATGCAGCGTTTGAACAGATTCCTACAGGGCAGCTCTCGATGCAGAGGATGCATCCTGTGTTAGCCTTGTAAGCCTTCTTGATGTTTCCGCCGAATCTCCAGTCAGCCTTGTATGGCTTTCCGTCGCCTGTCTTGATGCACTTCTCAAATGGAACGCCTTCCTCGTTGCCTTCCCATGATACTGTTACGTCAAGCTTAGGTCCGTCGATGATAGCTCCATCCTCACATGGTACTGGGAGGTTGTCGCCAGGCTCAAGACCAAGGCTGATCATTGCACCATAGAAGTCCTTCTCACTGCAGAGGCCTCTGAAGATACACTTCTCACCGTTTGCTCCGTCCTTGAATACAACGCCGTGTCTGCTGTTCTCAGTGAAGTACTTTCCGTTAACCTGAGCATAAATTGTAACTGTCTGCTTAGCTGTATCAGTTGTGATTACTGAATAATCCTCATCTGAACTTGATCCACAAGCTGTGAGTGCAAAAGCCATAGCAAGTGTAAGAGCAAAAGCTAATACCTTCTTCATTATAGAATCTCCTTTCAAAATTATAATGATGACAATATATAATAAAGCATTATGCTTTATTAACAAGAATTATTTGACCTTCCTCTCTTCTGCCATTTCCAGCTCCTCTTCGCTGAGATATCTTTTCTTGATAAACCAGCCCAGTAAGAGAACCATAAGCAGCAGCACCGCCGCTATTCCGAAATACAGCAGTTTGTTACCGCCCGAGGTGAAACCGGCAGTTCCAATGGTGTACAGTGCCACACCCGGAATCATGAACAGGAAGGTAAAAAGAGAATACCGACTCAATGACATATCGGTTATTCCATATGCAAAATTCTGAATATTATATGGGAATATCGGAACAAGTCTTGTTATTGCGAGTAGAACAACATCGCTCCTTCCGACATCATCGAAGAGAAGTTTTTTCAAAAGCTTGTTCTTCTCAACCATCGGTTTAATCGAATCCTGCAGAAACAGGCGGCCAATCACAAAGGCGAGTATTGCTCCGAGTGTTGTCGCAATAAGGCACCAGAGAGTGCCCCACCACGGGCCGAAGAGTATCCCCGCAAGAATTGCAAAGGTGACTCCCGGCAGAGCGAGCGCAACGCATGCAACAACCGTAATGCCGATATATATCAGACTCGCAGCCAGCATGTTCTCCTTAATCATTTCCGACAGGAAAGCCAGATTCTTGGTGTCGCTTAAATACGACGACCAGCCGAATATGTGATTAAGAACTGCAATCAAAATGATAATGCCGCAAAATATTATTAATTTAATGTTTTTCTTAATGAACTCCACTATGCTGCTGCCGCTTCTTTCTTCTTGTTGAAGTAGTAGATGAGCACAAGTCCGGCAACTGCAAGAACAATCATGATGATGTTAAGAGTGCCGAAGCTTACTGTTGATGGAAGCATGAATGCCTCTCTCAGTCTTGATGCAGGTGTAATAGTCAGCTTCTCGAAGCCGAAGAATACAAGCTGAAGCACGAGGTTTACTGCAACATTTGCAGCTGTGAACTTGATTCCCCCTTGAACCTTCTTGATCAGGCAGAGAACAGCTGTTGCAAGAATCCAGAATGCGAGGAATATCCATCCCATATTCATTCTCATGTTGAGCCATGCGTTGGTTCCCGCAAACAGTGAAAGTGTCATTCCGATGAATGCTCCGTTGTAGATCTTCGAAGCAAACTTAAGCTTATCAAACTTAGGCTTTACATACTCAACTCCTGCAGCAAGAGCTTCCTCTTCCTTCTTCTTCTGATTTGATGTATATACCGACTTGATGATGATAACAACAATTGCAAGCGCGAAGAGGCACAGCAGGCCCATGAACATCAGCTTTGCTCCACCTGTAAGCATTCCACCTACATAGGAGTATACGATACAAGCAGGAAGCTGACCGATTCCTGTTGCGAGGAAGAATCCCCAGAAATCCATAGCTGTGAGACCTGCAGCGTATGATACAACGTCGAATGAGATAAACGGAAGAAGTCTGGCTACGAGAATACACTTCTTACCGTGCTTCTCGAAGAACTCCTCGATTGTGAGAAGTGCGCCCTTTGTGCAAACCTTCTCAACGAAGTCTCTTCCGAGAAAACGTGCAATGTAGAAACACATTGCAGCTCCTGCCATTGACGAAACAAATGACAGAATACAGCCCTGCCACCAGCCGAACAGATTAGCGTTAGTAAGTGTGATAAAAAACGCCGGCAGCGGTGCTGCAAGTGACTGGAAAATCATAAGCAATGATGAAATGAGCATCGCCCACTTACCATACTTACCGATAAACGCCCTCATGTCTGCAAAGTTACCTGTCTTGAACATTACAAGAACAGTGTTGACCCACTCATGTACTGATGGAATGCATACATAAGCCAGTATCAATGCAGCAAAGAAAGCTAATACCGCGATCTTACTTCCCCAATGAATTTTCTTTTCTTCCTGCTCTTCAGCAAGAACTTCTTTTTTCTTTTCTAATACCAACAGTCCTTCTCCTTCTTTTAAAAAAAATCCTTCAATATTCTATCATTCTTTAACAAATCAAACTATTTGTTTAAAACTATAAACACACCTAAAGAATATATATTATTTCAATAATACATTGCTCGTTACAGGAAAGCTGTTCAGCCTCTTTTTATACGGCTATTCTCCCATAGCTTTATGCACAATAATCTCCACCATTGAGATGAAATCATCCGATAAGTACTGGTTGAGTTTCAGCCAGGTACTCTCGTTCACTAGAGATTTATCAGCCTCCTGATACTGCACCCACGCCATTGCGCACCATGTCATTCCTCTCAGGCATGTAATTGTAATAAAAGCAAGGGTTCTCTCTCTGATGCCGCTTGTATCAAAGCGATTACCGACTGCTTCAATATATCTTCTGATAAAAGCCTCTACCTCAGAGCTGTCAAAGATGACATCTGTTTTCCAGAACGTTGTTGTCGGCGCAAGAAAGTGACCGAGATCCTGAGCCGGATCTCCGTAGAGGGGCTTCTCCCAGTCGATGAGGCTCACTATTTCGCCGTCTACCAGGAAATTCGTTGAGTTCAGCTCAGTGTTAATGCAGCACTTATAGCGGTTTCTATCAGGTCCCTTTGGGATAAGCGTGCAGGCATCATCGAGAAGGACATTCAGCCTATCTTTGAACGACGCCTCCGGGAGACTTGATTTAATATAAACCGACAGCATCTCCCTGCATTCATCCGCAATTGCCTGAAGCGAATTGCTTGGCTCAATCAGGCCGTGGTTCTCAGGCAGTGAAATACTATGTATATCAGCCAGACATTCAGCGGCATCTGCAAGGTGGGCCTCCTGCCTGTAGTCAAAGTCCCCTCCGGCAATGTAATCCATTACAAGCACTCCATTTCCGGGTGCCTCTTCGCTTCCGTCGACGTAGTACACATCCGGCGTCCTTCCGGAATTTCTCAGGAGCCTTAGAGCGTTAGCCTCATATTCTATCTGATTATCCAGATGCATCTGACTGCCGCAGTTTACTCTCAGAACCAGCTTCTTTCGCGTCATAGGATGAACAAAGACATAATTCACATTGTATTCTCCCTGTGCCAGCGGCTCATACTCTTCAATCTGCCCTTCCGGCAGTCCCAGAGCATCTCTGTATCTCCTGCATTTGGTATAGCTTTTTACTTCTTCTAATATATTCATGTTCTACCTAATATCCCTGTATAGTTCTGAAATCCTGTTGATGTCCGTACCCATCCGGTAGAGCCTTCTGAGCTTCCACATTCTGTATTCCGTTCTCAGAATTCCTATTGTACCCTTACCGTATCTTCTCGACGAAGTAAGTATTCGCTTAGCTGTTCGTCCCGGTTTGATTCCCATGGCCTTGAGTTTTCTGCCGAATTCATAGTCCTCCATGATAGGCAGGGCAGGGAACATACCGACCTCAAAGAATAATTCTCTGTCAATGAATATACCCTGGTCGCCAAATGGCAGCCCCCTGTTCCACGCCCTGTGATTTGAGATCACTTTATTTGTCCATATAAAAAAGTGTTTCTCTGCGAAGTCTATTCCAAAGCAGCCGTATTCGTTAGATGCCATGCAGTCTCTGATTTCATTAGTCATGTCTTCCGGTATCACGCTGTCGCAGTGCAGAAACATGAGAATATCCCCACCTGAATATACAGCTCCGGCATTCATCTGGTTTGCACGGCCTTTTTCGCTTTTTATTACAGTATGTCTGTCGCCGATAAGCTGAAGAGTCTTATCCGTGCTTCCGCCGTCCACAAAAATAATTTCTGCATCATCCCTATACTGCTCCAGCTGATCCATCATCCGAAGTATTGTCTTCTCCTCATTGTAAACAGGGACAATAATTGAAATATGCATATTATCGGATACGAAGCGGCTTGTGTGAGTCCTTTTTTCGCTCTTTCCTGCCCTCATTCTTCTGCAGTATCTGAGAATGTCCTCTTTGTCGTCGATATCTGAACAAGTGTCTGTCTTCTCAACACTCAGCCCGGCAGCCCTAATCTTCATTACAGTATTGTCATAAACTGTCCCATCTCCATACTTGTCTACATTGAACGCCGCCTCGTGAGCTTCTTTCATTCCTATGAGATAGTAGCCCCCGTCATCCGTCGGTCCGATGACAATATCTGCCGCATCGAGCTTTTGAAAGGCAGACTCAATTGTCGCCGCCTGAAGTTCCGGGATATCCGCGCCAATCAGTACTGCTTTCTTATAGCCTCTTCCAAGAGCCTCCTCAATTGCATTCCCCATGCGCTCTCCCAGATTTGCACCGCGCTGCTCGTGGTATTCCGGCTCGCTTCCCATTACTCGCCTTATTATCTCCGGTTCTCCACCAGTGTGATATATCAGCAGATCTGCGGAAACCTCCGCAAGCATACTCCTGAGGTCTTTGAGAAAACACTCGTGAAGCTCGGCGCACTGCTCCGGAGAATAGTATGGCATGAGCCTTGTTTTTGTCCTGCCTGGCACCGGTTCTCTCGTGAAAAAAATTATTGCTTTGTCGTTACTGTTGTTGTTCATTCTATTTAAACTTTGTAAAAGCTCTGTTGAGATAAGACTTCTTTGTATCAGGCGCTTCGCCGGTTCCCATAATCAAGGTAATAATGTGGTTAATTGAGTTAAGGCCGTTGCGCTTAAGTCTACCTGTGCAGGATGCGCAATATGCCATTATCTCGCCCTCTGCCTCAGCCTTAATCGCATCCGCAAAGCCCTTGCTTATCTCTGCTTCTTTTGAAATAGCACAGCCACCAAGACCGCAGCACTGCACTCCCTCTACGAAGGAAATCTCCCCTTTTACGAATGGTCTGATCTCCTCGACCCAGATTTTTTTCTCGCGGTCAGGGCAAGGAACGAAGAATTTTACATCCTCTTCTATTACATTTCCCAGGCCCAGCTCACTAAGCTTGGAGAAAATACTTGTAAGCTTAACTCCCAGTCTATCTCCGAAATGTGCTCTGCAGTTCGGGCACGCAAAGATTATTTCTGTAACATTATTCGCCTTCAGACTTTCTGCAATTGCCGCAATTATTCTGTCCTCGCTCTCTTTATCACCGAGCTCTGCAACAGGCTTGCCGCAACAGTCATATATTGTTCCAATGCCATGCTCCGCTAGCAGCCTGCTTATCTTCGCATTTGTCTTTGGGAAAAGCGAAGGGAAATTGCAGCCCGGGAAGAAAACGCTTCCGGAGCTGACATTCTTCCAGTTTCGGAAAGAATAGTCCTGCTTCTCCTTGAACACGCCTTTATATTCCTTCTTAATCGAATCCGGATTGCTTTCTGCATATTCTCTTCTCAGGTCAAGAAGGTATCCTCTGCCATCAATACCGGCAGGGCAGACCTCCGTGCATTTACCGCACAAAAAACAGTGATACGCAAGCTCTTTGAGCTTCTCTGTATCACCAATATCAATGCCGTATTTCGAAAGAAAGTCACAATTGTCCCTGCAGAGATGGCAATGTACGCAATTATCTACTGAAATCACCTCTGTTTCTCCTTATCCCTTATTCTTACCCTTCCATATTAACAATAATTATTTCATTTTGAAAGATAACTTTTTTCAATATTGCGCTTCATGTTTCAAAATAATAAAAACAGGGAAGCTGAACCCTTTGTGTTTTCAGCTTCCCATTTCTTTCAGGCCATAGGCTGATTATTTTGTCTTTACCTTCTTAGCTTTGCTCCATGATGAGTAGTTAACTGCTCCGCCAAGGTTAATGTAGGTTCTAACGCGAACATAGTAAGTAGTGTTCTTCTTCAGGTACTTGATCTTCTTGTAAGTTGCCTTGTAGCCCTTTACATTGATCTTCTTTGAATTGCTGAACTTAGCACTCTTGCTGTACTCGATCTGATATCCGCTGATTCTATTTCCGAGTACCTTTGCAGTCTGTGATTTCCAGTATACGCCAAGTGCACCCTTCAGGCTGCTTGCCTTTGTAATGTATGATCCTGCAGGCTTTACTTTTGTAATAGTATACTTTACAGCATTCTTTACTTCTCCATTTGCAAACTTGATTGAACCAGTGTATGTTCCAATATTCTTGCAAACGGCATTCCACTTAACGGTGTAATCTGATCCCTCAGCAAACTTCTTTGATCCTGATACGATGCTGATCGCAGGCTTCTGTACCTTACCGTTATATGCCTTGGATGTTGTTTTCATTGTCAGATCTGCATACTCGATTGCAATATCATTTATTGAAATTGTATCCATGCTGAAGGTAAGGCTGCTTCCGTTCTGAGTGTAATTAAGAGCCTCAAGCTCATCATTGCTTCCCACCTTATATACATTGGAAACAATTTTACCCTCTGGAACCTTCACGTCATATGTATAATCGCCAGCTGCAAACTTCAGAAGCTCGCCTCTGTGCATGTTGATCATATCGATATCGAGTACACTGTACTCCTTGCCATCAAGCTCGCTGATCTCCTTATCAATAACTCTCTCGTTAACGATTGGTGGATGATCATAATCGTCTTCTGTAGCATCCTGGTCGATAGCGTGAATTGACATTCCGCTCAGCTTTACATTTCCCTGCTCACTTGTAATAACAGCTCTGCCCTCATTCAGATTTCTGTACTCATAGTTATGAGGGAATGACTCACACTTGATTACCTGACCGGTTGATGAAAGAGTCATTACAACACTTGCGCCGTTGCAGTTTGTGTGGTTGTATGGGTCTCTCGCATGATCCTCACCGAACATCTCGTGGAACTTAACTGCTACAGGAATTGGTGCTGAAGTGTATGTTCCATAGTAATCCTCAAACTCGTCAAGGATCAGCATATAGTCCATGTCCTCAGTGAGTCTTGCAACGATCATGTTGTTCTCGTCAACTTCACCTTCTACAGTCTCATACTGGCTGACAAATTTGAACTTTGCGCCTCTGAAATATCCAGCATCTTTCATGAGCATGTAGTCATACTCTGTTCTGTTGAAGGTAGTGAATATCTCGCTGTCCCATGCGTATACAGGGATTTTAACCTCGATCTTGTTGTCGTCTCTTGGGTCCTCAACAGGAGTCTCTCTCTTCTCAAGCTGGAGTGACTTTACTCTCTCAACCTTCTCGCCGGACCATGTGTCTCTGTCTAACTTGAATGGGTAGATCTGTCTGCCCTTGTTATCAAGCATGAAGTACAGTCTGTCCATAGTATAGTCCTTTGACTCAACAGTTACTAGGTAAGTATGCAGCTTTGTTAATTCAAGCTCAGGAACCATTCCGTCAACTGTTGTAACCTCTTCTGCATACTCCTGAAGGTTTGTATCGTAGAATACGACCTTTACTTCATCCTCAACGAGCTCACCTGTCTCTTTGTCATATACCGGCATACTTGGGAAAACAGCTTTCTCAGTATTATAGATGTTTGGATAGTACTCGTACATATCCTCAGCCCATGCCTCATCAGGCATATAGTCTGATACGCCTCCGACAATTGTCTGTACTGAACCGTCGAAGTCATCCCAGTTAATGGAGCCGATAGTCCAGTTGCCATCTACCTTTTCAAAGCCGACATAGATATCATCGCTGATTCTCTCGTTATCGTCATCAGCGTCAAACTCGATTGTGTACTCTGACCATGATGAAATGTATCCTGCATTTGCACAAGTGAACTGAGCAATACCATCCTCGTCAGTAACATCATCAAAGTAAAGTGCATCACCCCAGTCAGGCTTGATTATAAGCTGTGCGCCTGCGATTGGGTTGCCGTCCTTATCAACCGCCTGTACCTTAAGAACACCGGCATCAAATTCAGGTTCTTCACTTAAAAGCACTGCGGCATCAGACTGCTCTGATTCCTCTGTTACTTCTGTCACTTCCTGAGAAGCTGCCTCTACACCTTCCGTTGTTCCCTCAGTTCCCTCAGTTTCTTCAATCTGATTCTCTACTGCCTGTTCTTCAGCAGGTAACTCTTCATCAGCATAAGCCATTAAAGAACCTGCAACGCTTGCAAAGTTACTTCCAATCATTCCGATGGATAAAGCAAGAGCAAGCAGTTTCTTCTTAACAGAATTCATTTTCTATACCTCTTTCTTTCTAATACTTCGTACATATCCCTTCAATGCGATTCTTCTAATGATAGAATGATTATCGACTCATGGCAAATTAAAAATATCTATATCTTTGAATCTGCTATATATAAACGCAATGTTTATTTTTCCGAGCAATTAACACCGGTCCTCTGCTATAATGTATTACGGAATCGGGCCTGACCCGACACTACTTCAAAAGGAGCATTTTATACATGGGAAAGATTCATCAGACAGCCCATATCGCCGATGGAGTTCAGATTGCCGGCGATGTATATCTCGGGGAGAATGCTAATGTATGGTATAATGCCGTACTTCGCACCAGTGACACAGCAAGAATCATCGTTGGAGATGATACCAATATTCAGGACGGCTGCATATTCCACGCAAGTAGCGGCAAAGATGTAACTGTCGGCAAGGGCGTTACTGTCGGTCACGGCGCAATAGTTCACTGCTGCAGCATTGGAGACAACACAATAATCGGCATGGGTGCCATTATCATGACAGGGGCTTCAGTCGGCAAAAACTGCGTTATCGGCGCAGGGGCTCTTGTAACCGAGGGAACAGTGATCCCTGATGGTTCTATGGCCTTCGGGTCACCTGCCAGAATACGCAGGGATCTGAGTGAAGAAGAAATCGAGCACAATAGGAGTTCAGCGCTTCAGTATGTCAACGAAGCCAGAGAAGTGCTCAAATAGCAACAGTCGCCGCCGCAAATACAAATTGACAGGCATCATAAAAGGGTCCGCCGCTTCACGCAGCAGACCCTCTTTTTTTATCTATTTCCCGTAATACGGGCAGACGTCCCTTTCTGTTATTTGGTATTAAGAAATATTTGCAAGTACATGCTCCAAAAGCTCCCAGACTTTCTGGATAGAAGCAATTTCAACCATTTCGTTTACGCTGTGAGGATCTGTTATGGTAGGTCCTACTGCAACCATGTTCAGATCCTTGTTGGCACTTGCAAATGCGCCGCACTCAAGACCTGCATGAACAGCAACAACTTCAATGCCTTCATTGTAAAGTTCCTTATATGAATCACAGAATACTTTCTCAAGCTTGTTAAGCACTTTTCCGATTGCAATGCCTCCGTTGAGTCGGCCCTTGTCGATATCCAGTCCGGAGTGTCCGCTCTGCAGACCGCTGATTGCAATCTTGCAGCTCGTGTCCTTAGTTCTCGCCGCAGCTGAATACTGCTTTGTGAATTTTGCCGCGTCCGAGAAAGCTGTCGATACGGTAATCTCACCTTCTGTTTCAGAATCAATATTGATGAGATAGTTGATATCTGTATAGTATTTTGAATCCAGATTAGTCGCACCGGTAAGGCCGTGCTCCTCGTCGGTGGTAACTATAATTCTGAGCGGTCCGTGCTTCATCTTGCCATCTGCGATGTTAAGTGCAATCGCGAGTCCAATTCCGTCATCCGCACCAAGAGAGGTATTTCCGTCGGACTTGAGATATGTTCCGTCGTTGACCACTTCAATTTTTTGTCATAAGCGGGTCCA
This sequence comes from Anaerovoracaceae bacterium, assembly GCA_045642105.1. Lineage (GTDB taxonomy): Bacteria > Bacillota > Clostridia > Peptostreptococcales > Anaerovoracaceae > Crickella. The sequence continues at coordinate 32,055 of JAZUII010000011.1, forward strand.
GGTCGGCGCCTTCTTTAACGGTAAAAACCATATCCATGTGGCACTGCAGCGCCACCCTAGGAATCGATTCGCAGCCTTCTGTCGCAGGCACTTCAATCACGATATTGTTCACTTTATCCTGAACAACCGGATAGTTCCTTTCCTCTGCCCAGCACTTCAGATATGCGCTGATCTTCTCCTCATGAGTTGAAGGTCTAGGGATTTGAGTAAATTTTCAAACTGATCTATCACTGCATCGGTAATCTCAGTATTGGAGTCTTTAGCACATCCCGTCAGAAACAGACAAAGTGTCATTATGCTAAAAGCTGCTATTCGCAGAATTCTTTTGTTCATCTGTGTTCTCCACTTGCTGTTTATCTTGCACCTGAGCGTCCTATGCAATTTCGAATGTATTATGTTGCTATTATAGCATCTATGGCTGCCTTAGGCGACTTCGGTGGGGCAGCGTTCTTTCAACTGGTCCATGATTATTATTTCGGACTAATACCGGACCAGTTTTGTTCCGTAATTACTCTAATTTGCTCCGAAAACGATTCTACAACTGGTCCTTGATTGTCAGCTTTAATTTATACAGGACCTATTTGCCTGGATACAACACATATTTACTGGTCCTAATTTCTGCACTCTTGCTCAAAATGGCCTGAAAGTGGTCCTCAAAAAAACTATTCTTACCATATAGGTACGGATTTTCAAAAAAAGCTGAATTTGAGGACCAGTCCTCTAATTCAAATGAAGCTATGAAAAAGCTCAGAGGTAAATCCTCTGAGCTTTATGTTATCTGTGAGCCTTATCTTTAAACGACAGATATTTCTCTGCAATTTCGGCAGCATCTCTGCATGCTTTTACACATGGACGGCTCTGATAATATTCTTCAGTTCTGACAGCAGGCTCCGCCAGGTCCTCCCCCTTTTGAAGTCCGAGCATTTCCCTGCAGATTATACTGCCTTGACGACGCTCAAACTCTGCACACATCGTCTGAATCAGCTTATACAATTCCTTCTTTGCTTCTGCATCATTAGGGTCACCATAGCCATCCGAATAACCTGCCAGCATAGTCATTCCACTTACCGCACCGCACACCTAAGTCGGATCGTAGCCATGTCGTTCTGTGAGCCAAGGAGTTGATCATTTGGTTTGTCTTCCTAAGACCGCTTGGCCTCCGACTTTGCTTCTGCATCATTAGGGTCACCATAGCCATCCGAATAACCTGCCAGCATAGTCATTCCACTTACCGCACCGCACACCT
>JAZUII010000012.1:0-14655 GCA_045642105.1 Anaerovoracaceae bacterium
GGCCTCCGACTTTGAAACAATGCATTGAGTTGATTGTTGATAGTACGCAAGTATGACGGTGCATACGGCTTACCGTTTTTCTTCTTCATAGCCTTAATCTGATTCTGCCACGCACGGATGTCAGATGGAGTAATCTCATTAATCTTTCTGTGCCCGAGAAATGGAAGAATCTTTGTTTCAACAATGTTATTCTTGTTATCCCAGGTTGTAATCCTGATCTTAGTAGCATTGTCCTCTTTATACCGTTCATACAGGGAGTTTAAGGTCATGTCCTTGCAGCCGCTATTGCTCCTTTTAAACTCTTCCTCCCATTCAAGAGCAGTTCTCTTTGTACGAAATCCTCTTTTGGTAGTTCTCTTTCGTTCACCCATATAGTTAACGAATGAAGTCTGCACGTACCAGGTATTTTTGTTTTTTTCTTTACGTACTGCCATTGGTTCACCTCCCCTAAACACTTTTCTTGTAGCAGCATTTTTCTTCGAAATATGCTCTGCTGACTCTGCCGCATACAGTATGGAAGCCCTGTTCCTGCAGTTCCTTGTTAAGCTGTCTGATTAATCTGTAGGCATATCCTTCGGATACTTCCAGAACTTCTGCAATCTCCGGTGCTCTGATTACGCTTTTTTCGTTATTTATCATTCTAGTGACCTCCTTTGTTCAGATTTATTATTCCTCCCAGTTCGTTTTTGAACTGTTTTGACCATGGTTAGTTTATCAGTTCATTATTGAACTGTCAACCCCTTAGTGCAAAAAATGTTTCATTATTGAACTGTTGCTGTTATAATGGTTAATAGAAAGGAATTGAGGTGACTGTCATGAAAATAGGTGAGAAAATAAGAAAGTTCCGCACTGAGAAAGGTCTTTCCCAGAAGGAACTTGCTAAAATGGCTGGATTAAGTGAACCGGCAATTAGAAACTATGAACTTGGAAACAGAACACCATCTGACAAACAGATTGGTGCAATTGCAGGGGCACTCGACATCAGCCCATTTGCTATTTCCAATCCTAACATTGAATCATATATTGGAGTAATGCACACTCTATTTGCATTGGAAGAAGAGTATGGTGCAACACTTGTATGCGAACCGGGAGCCACATACATTACATTCCCTGCAGGATCGGATTTAAGAAGCAGACTTTCAGATTGGGGTGAGGTCTTCTCTAAATCAAAGGATGGCTCCATGACAAAAGAAGAATATGAAGAATGGAAAAACACTTATCCTGAGTCTGTAACATTTAATAAAAAATAGAATGATTCTACGCTCAATGCGTCAAAAGTGCGTCAAATCAACATAACAAAAAGCCCCAAAACGTTGATATTTCAACGCTTTGGGGTTGTTTTTAATCAAAAACTGCTATTCCATCTCTATGGTTCCCGGCGGCTTACTCGTAATATCATAAAGTACTCTGTTAACTCCGTTAACCTCGTTGATTATTCTTGACATTACCTTCTGAAGCACGCTTGCAGGGATGTCTGCAGCTTCTGCAGTCATGAAGTCAATTGTCTTTACGGCTCTGAGCGCGATTGCGTAGTCGTAGGTTCTGTAGTCACCCATTACGCCGACAGATCTCATATTGGTGAGAGCTGCGAAGTACTGATTAGGCTCCTCCATGATACCTTCTTTTACAGCCTTTGCAATCTCATCTCTGTAGATGAAATCTGCATCCTGAACGATCTTTACCTTGTCGCCTGTTACCTCACCGATAATTCTGATACCGAGGCCAGGACCTGGGAAAGGCTGTCTGAATACAAGCTCAGCAGGAAGACCAAGCTCCAGACCGACCTTACGAACCTCATCCTTGAAGAGGTCTCTGAGAGGCTCGATGATCACCTTGAAGTCTACGAAATCAGGAAGTCCGCCTACATTGTGGTGTGACTTGATTACAGCAGACTCGCCGCCGAGTCCGGACTCTACTACATCAGGATAGATTGTTCCCTGAGCAAGGAAATCTACTGCGCCGATCTTCTTGGACTCCTCCTCGAAGATTCTGATGAACTCTTCGCCGATAATTTTACGCTTTCTCTCAGGCTCAGTTACTCCTGCAAGCTTAGCGTAGTATCTCTCAGCTGCATTTACTCTAATGAAGTTGAGGTCGAAATCGCCCTCCGGTCCGAATACTGCTTCTACCTCATCACCCTCATTTTTGCGCATGAGACCGTGGTCTACGAATACGCATGTAAGCTGGTTTCCGATAGCTCTTGAGAGCAGACCGGCTGCTACAGAAGAATCAACACCGCCCGAAAGAGCGAGGAGAACCTTGCCGTCTCCAACCTTCTCTTTGATTGCAGCGATTGAATCCTCAACGAATGAATCCATTCTCCAGTCTGGCTCGCAGGCGCAGATATTAAGAATGAAATTGCTGAGAATCTGCTTGCCGTATTCTGTGTGAAGAACCTCAGGGTGGAACTGAATCGCATAGAGACCCTTGTCCTTGTTCTGGCAGGCTGCAACAGGGCAGTCAGCCGTATGAGCAACGATTTCAAAGTCCGGCGCAAGTTCTGAGATGTAATCAGTGTGGCTCATCCACACGATGCTCTCCTCTGGGAGACCCTTGAACATTGGCGACTCTGTATTGAAGTAGGTTTTTGTCTTACCATACTCTCTGATTGGAGCAATACCTACATTTCCGCCCATAACATACTGCATCATCTGTGCACCGTAGCAGAGTCCGAGTACAGGAATTCCCATCTCGAAAAGCTCTCTGCCAAGCTGAGGTGCTCCCTCAAGATAGCAGCTGTTAGGTCCGCCTGTGAGGATGATTCCCTTAGGATTCATCTCACGAATCTTGTCTACGCCGATTCTGTATGAATAAATCTCACTGTAGACATTGCATTCTCTGACTCTGCGTGCAACCAGCTGATTGTACTGGCCGCCGAAGTCAATAACAAGAATTTTGTTATCCATATAACTTCTCCTCTATCTGAGATTACTATCTTACCGGTGATGTGCCCTTGAGCATTACATCATGAGCTCCGCCCTCTACGATACTTGTTGCTGATACAAGTGTGAGCTTTGCATTCTTATGCATCTCAGGAATAGAGAGAACTCCGATATTGCACATTGTTGATCTTACCTTGTTGAGTGACATTGCAAGATTATCATGAAGAGGTCCTGCGTATGGAACATATGAGTCAACGCCCTCCTCGAACTTCATCTTTGCATCTCCGCCAAGGTCATATCTCTGCCAGTTACGAGCACGAGCTGAACCCTCACCCCAGTACTCCTTAACATAGTTGCCGTTGACCATGAGCTTTGCTGATGGTGACTCATCAAATCTTGCAAAATATCTTCCAAGCATGATGAAGTCTGCACCCATAGCAAGTGCCAGTGTCATATGGTAGTCATATACGATTCCGCCGTCTGAACAGAGCGGAATATATACGCCGGTCTCCTCGAAGTACTTATCTCTTGCCTCTGCAACTTCGAGTACTGCTGATGCCTGTCCACGGCCGATACCCTTCTGCTCTCTTGTGATACAGATTGAACCGCCGCCGATACCGATTTTGATAAAATCAGCGCCTGCATCTGCGAGGAATCTGAATCCCTCTGCGTCAACAACGTTGCCGGCACCAACCTTAACTGAATCGCCGTATGTATCTCTAACCCACTTGAGGGTCTGAGCCTGCCACTCTGAGTATCCCTCAGAAGAGTCAATTGTCATTACATCAACACCAGCCTCGAGAAGTGCAGGAACTCTTTCCTTGTAGTCTCTTGTGTTGATACCTGCTCCAACAACGAATCTCTTATGCTCGTCAAGCAGCTCAAGCGGATTCTCCTTGTGTGACTCATAGTCCTTACGGAATACGAATGATTTAAGTCTCTGATTGTCATCTATGATTGGTAACTGATTAACTCCGTGCTCCCAGATAAGATCATTCGCTTCCGAAAGAGAAATTCCGTCTTTTCCATATACCATCTTCTCGAACGGTGTCATGAACTCGCTGATAGGAGTAGCAGGATCCATTCTCGAAACTCTGTAGTCCTTACTTGTAACGATACCCAGAATCTTGCCGTCCGCTGTACCGTCGTCTGTAATTGCGATTGTTGAGTGACCTGTTGCCTCTTTCATTTCAATTACATCTGCAAGAGTCTGGTCAGGTCTGAGGTTGGAATCACTTGGCACAAATCCGGCCTTGTAACTCTTTGCTCTCTTTACCATTGCAGCCTGGCTCTCGATGCTCTGTGAGCCGAAGATGAAAGAAATTCCGCCTTCTTTTGCGAGCGCAACTGCCATATTATCATCGGATACGGCCTGCATAACTGCTGAACACAGTGGAATGTTCATGCTGAGCGCAGGCTCCTCACCCTTCTTAAACTTTACAACAGGTGTCTTCAGGCTTACATTCTCAACTCTGTGATCAGCGCTGGAATAGCCTGGAATGAGCAGATACTCATTAAAGGTTCTTGATGGTTCTTTTAGTACGATTGCCATTGTTTGTCCCCTTTCTTATCTCTATGAAGCATGTTTTGTTAATCAATATATTTTTTTATGTTAACCGTAATTATAACACAAAAACTCCCCTGTAATAAAGAGGAGTCTTGGTATAAATCTACAATCTTGAAATGAATACACTAAGTGTATTGCCGCCGGAAACCCTATCCTGCAAAGGCTTCTGTAGTCGTCACCCTTCTTCGTCTTTCCGTCAGCCGTGCTAAAAGCACACTGTACTCCGCTCGCAGCGACTGCGGCTTTTGCGGTATCTGTTATGTCGCCGAAAGGATATGCGAAGGCATCGCTGTTGCCTACCTGTTTAAACGACTTGCAGAGATCTGCCTCTATCTCCGACCTGCTCATCGCACTTATGACACCGCCGTGTCCGATGTTTCCGCCCGGCTTGTGCATATCAAAGGAGTGCGACTGGAACTGGATATATGGATTTGCTCTGAGCTTAACCTTTTTGCTTCCGTTCTGAACACCGATTACAAAGGATGTCGCAGGCACCTGATACTTTTCAAGCAGCGGTGTTCCGTAGTCAAAGAAACCATGCTGCGCATCATCGAAGGTGAGAAGCACGCTCTTCTCAGGCAGAGAAATTTTACCATCCACATAGGCTCTAAGCTCTGCAAAACTTGGATAATAGTAGTTCTTGTCGGTGAGATACTTAAGCTGTGCTTCGAAATCCTTAGCGCTTGTGTAATTGGTGTTGAGTGTGTCAGGTTTGTCCTTTTCTGTATAAATGTAGTGATACATAAGTACAGGCACACCTGACTTGTTCGCCTTGAATTCTGATGCTGCCACAACCTCTACATCTCGGGTAATCTTCTTTGTAATATATCCTGAGCGAACAGTATATTTTACCTTGTAATTTCCCGGCTTTGAGGTATCAACACTGCCCTTGATGCTGATGTCGTCCTCACTTACAGCTCCGGTTTTCTTGTTTACGCCGAAAGCTCCCGATTCTATGTAGGGGTCGCCTTCTTTTACTATTGTGTGCTGTGAACCCTTTAATCCGAGCACAAGCACCGACGGATCAACAACATGCACCACTCTTGTGATACTGCTGCTTCCCCTTGTGTAGGTGATTGTATAATCGCCCGGAATATCTGTGTCCACCTCGCCGGACGCCTTCGCGAGCCTGGATGTGGTTCCCTCGTCCTTATACTCTTCTCCTACATTTACAACGACATCCCTGTCTCCGATAAGCGCCATCGGTCTCAGCAGCTGCTGATAGGCAACCACAGCAATAACTGCTGCCAGAAGTAAAGCGTCTATTGCAAGAAAGATTTTAAGAAGTTTTCTGTTCTTTTTTCCTTTTGCTCTTCCAGCCATCAATTCTTCCTTTATATCACCTTTGTATCTTCCAGTTTCTCTCTCAGGCTTCTGCTGATTCGTATAATCGGTCTTCTCAGCACGAGTCCGAGCACGAGACAGCCTGCGAAATAAATCATCAGTATTCCAAGCTCTTTCCAGTATACATTACCGTAAGTGCCGGCAATTGCCTCACGCATAGCTGCCATACTGTGTGCAAACGGCAGGAGCGGATATATCATTCTGAACAGATCCGGCTCCATCTCTATAGGGAAGGTTCCTCCCGAACCGGCAACCTGAATAACAAGCATGATAACGCATATTGCTTTTCCAACATCTCCAAAAGAAGCGGTCAGAGTATATGCGAAATTGACAAATACTACAGATGATACGAGTCCGGCGAAAATAAAGAGCAGAGGATGCGCACATCCCATTCCGAGATACCACAGATTACCACCACAGATGATAAATGCCTGTATCAGTCCGATGACGAGGAAAAGCACGTATCTTCCAATGTATTCCTGTGTGTATGTCAGATTCTTGAGTTTCTTTCGTCTCTCCTCCGAGAGCTGCACGAGAAGGAGCGCTGCAAGTATTGTGCCTCCTACCCATATTGCAAGTGACGTATAGAACGGCGCCATTGCTGCACCGTAATTCTCTACAGGATATATTCTGTTCTCCTCAAGATTAACCGGAGCTGCAAGGAACGAACTCAGGTCATCAACATTTGCTCCCAGGATATCTTTTATTGTATCCAGATCCTCTGAGTCAAGTGCCTCCTGAATTCTGTCAATAAGGTCTCCCAATGAACGGTCTGCTCTCTGAAGTGAAACCTGTGTGCTGGCAAGAGCTACATCCATAGAGTCGATATCCGCTTTTGTCTGTGCAGTCGCATCTGCGAGTGTGCTTCTTGCATCGTCAATATCCGCAAGTGCTTTATCTGCCTCCGGCCTATCTACCTTCTCAAGAATTTTTCTTGCAATTTCAATAGTTTCCCTGGTTATTCCTGCTGAGTCCTTATAGGTATCCGCCGTAACGTTGATTGTGGAAATAAGTGCTCTCAATGAAGCAATTGTCGATTGAAGAGTCTGCACCTGCAAGTCCAGCTGCTGAAGCTCAGAAACCAGGCCTTTTACCGCTTCGAGAGCATAGCGGTCTCCATCTTCACCGGATGTGACGTTCTTCATAACATTTAATAATACTTCCACCATTGTCTTGGTGAAATCCTCTCGCACGCTTTCCTGAATATAATCAGCACCCTTACCGGTTACCTTTCCGACTATTGCGTTCTCTTTCTGGTTGCAGTAGTAGATCAGCTTTGCCTCTTTGACATTCTCTGAGAAAAGGCTCATCATATCATCACTGAATTCTTCAGGAACAACAATCGCAGCATAATATTTGCCGGACTTTACTCCCTCTGCAGCAGTTTTGCTATCAGTTACAGTCCAGTCGAAGCTGTTGTTCTCCCTGATTGCCGCGATTATCTCCTCACCCATATTTATCGAGATAGGTGACAACTCTCCATTGTAGCCTTCATCGTCATTTGCAATCGCAACCTTCAGCTGTCCTGTGTTTCCATATGGATCCCAGCTGGCTGAAATATTGAACCATGCATAGAGCGACGGAATAACTGCAAGGCCGACTATAATTACCCACGCAACAACATTGTGTCTGAACGCTTCAAAGTCGCCTTTTATTATCTCACGAATGTTCCGAAGTGAATTACGCATCGCTATCACCTCCGTCCATTTCACGATATCTGCTGTGCCTGTACTCCAGTGTTAGCAGAATAACAGCTATTACAATCAGTGTTATTATCCATAATGCCAGCGCAAGCATCTTATACTCGCTGACAAACATAAACAGCATGAGTACCGAAGGTATGAAAATCAGGCACTCTATACCCTGCTTTGACCTCAATTCGTAATTAGCCTCGAACTTCTCTCTTCTCACACGAAGCGTCTCTGCAAGCTTGTCATCATTTTCAATCGCATTCTTGATGCGTCGGATTTTCTTATAAGAATATTCTTCGCCAATGCCCTCTGTCTCTACCAGTCCGGTTTTGCCCAATTCAATATCCAGCATTCTGTTAAGATTGAGCACTGTAAATCTGAGTACCAGTCCAATGAACATCGCCACGAGGAAAAACAGCCCAAGCAGCAGAAGGTTCCTCACATACAGAGACTTGTAGGTTCCTGCGATTGCTTCTCGCATCGCACCTATTCCATAAGTGAACGGCAGAATCGGATGTATTGACTGGAAAAAAGTTCCTGTCATCTCAATCGGATATGTTCCTGATGATCCCGGAATCTGAAGAATAGCGAGAATGATTACCAGGGCTTTGCCAATATGTCTGAATGACGTTGTAAGAGCATAGATAAGCGTTACAAATACAATACTTGCAAGCAGTCCTGTAATCATGAACAGCACGGGATGTATACACTGAATTCCAAGCAGAAGAATGTCTCCAAGGCATACGATGAAGCCCTGAACAATGCCAAGAACCACAAGAAGCAGCCATCTTCCGAGATAGGCTTCAGATGGTTTAATTGTTTCCTGGATACCTTCCTGATCAACCTCAGTCTTAAACAGAGCCAGCAGAATAATTCCGCCTACCCATATAGCAAGCATTGTATAGAACGGTGCCATACCGCTTCCGTAATCCCTAACCGAATAGAAAACTTTTTCTTCAATCTCAATCGGCGACTGCATGAATTCTGAAATCTCACCGGAATTCAATCCCGTAATTTTTCCAAGCTGCTTAACAAGATCCGACCCGTTGATTGCTTTGATACCTGACTCAATGCCTTCTACCTGTTGAGCTCCGATTGTCAGAGTATCTGATGTCGAGCTGAGCGCTGAATCAAGGCTCGTCATACTCTTGTCAAAACCATCCACAACGCCGAGCATTCTCTGGATATCCGGAGTAATCAGCTCGCTTACTGTAATGAGGCGGCTTTTCACCTCCGGTAAAAGAAGCTTATCTTCAGACACTTTCTTTGCAAATGCATCGTTCTTCTTCTGTGCATCCTCAAGCTTGCTCTTTGCTTTTGCAGCAGCAGACTTATTGGACGCAATTACCTTATGTGACCTGGATATCACTTTCTGATATGCAGTAATTGAAGTCTCTACCGATCTAAGATCTTTGTTCGCCTGTGAAGAGGCCTTGCTGAGTTCACTTGTCATCTCATCGGCAGTCTGTCCAAGTGTCTTTGTAATCGTATCGGAAACAACACCCATGAACTTCTCGTTAATCTCACGCTGAACTGTCGAAGCTGCTGTTCCTGTAACCTTTGGAGCAACTGCGTTCTTTTTCTCATTAACATAGTATTTGAGTGTCGGCTTCTCAACTTTGCCTTTGACAAAAGAAATCATATCCTGCGAAAAGTTCTCCGGGATTATGATAGTCGCATAATATTTGCCTTTCTTTATTCCTTTGTCCGCTTCTTTATCACTGACGAACTCCCAGCCGATTGAATCGTTCTCTTTAAGATTGTCAACTATCATCTGGCCGATATTAATCTCGCCGGTCTCTTTAGTCTTTGCACCTTTATCATCACAAACAACACCGACTTTTATATTGCCGGTGTTACTGTATGGATCCATATTGGCGCCTATATTGAACCATGCATAGAGGGACGGCAGAACCATTATTCCGAGAACAACAATTACTGCGACCCAGTTGTGTGCAAGTCTCTTTATATCGCGCACAAAAATATCTCTAACAACATTAATTCTCATTTGAATGAATTATAGCATATCTTTTACACATTATGCTAATTGTCAATTAAAAAGGGGACCGCGTCAGTCCCCTTAGTATCTGTTAAAATTGCTTAGTACATTCCGCCCTGTGGCATTGGTGGAACTGCAGGTGCATCTTCCTTAATCATTGTGATGCCTGCTTCAGTTGTAAGAAGCATACCTGCAACAGATGCAGCATTCTGAAGGGCTGATCTTGTAACCATTACAGGGTCAACAATTCCGGCTTCAATCATGTCCACATACTCCTCAGTTGCAGCATTGAATCCCACATTGCCCTCAGCATTCATAACTGCAGCAACAACAACGCTTCCCTCAAGTCCTGCATTTACAGCAATCTGACGAACAGGCTCCTCAAGTGCACGCTCGATAATCTTTGCACCGGTTCTCATGTCGCCTTCCTGCTTATCAGCGTATTCTTTTACTGCTGCGATAGCTCTTGCAAGAGCAGTACCGCCTCCTGCTACGATGCCTTCCTCAACTGCAGCTCTTGTAGCATTGAGTGCATCCTCAAGTCTGAGCTTCTTCTCCTTGAGCTCTGTCTCAGTAGCAGCTCCTGCATTGATAACTGCAACACCGCCGGCAAGCTTCGCAAGTCTTTCCTGCAGCTTCTCCTTATCGAACTCTGAGCTTGACTGCTCAATCTCAAGTCTGATCTTAGCGATTCTTGACTCAATCTCGCCCTTATCTCCCGCACCGTTAACGATAACAGTTCTGTCCTTGTTAACCTTGATGCTTCCGGCTCTTCCAAGCATATCTACAGTAGCCTCACCAAGCTCGTATCCAAGCTCTGAGCTGATAACAGTACCGCCTGTGAGAATAGCAATATCCTCCATCATAGCCTTTCTTCTGTCACCGAAGCCCGGAGCCTTTACGGCAACAACGTCGAGAGTTCCACGCAGCTTGTTAACAACGATTGTTCCAAGTGCCTCGCCTTCCATATCATCGCAGATGATGAGCAGACTTCTTCCGGCCTTCATAATAGCTTCAAGAAGAGGAACAATCTCATTGATATTGGTAATCTTCTTATCTGTGATGAGCACCAGAGGATTCTCCATGATAGCTTCCATAGTATCAGTATTGCTCATCATGTATGGTGAGAGGTATCCTCTGTCGAACTGCATTCCCTCTACAACCTCAAGAGTTGTGCCGAGTGTCTTTGACTCTTCAACAGTGATAACTCCATCTTTGCCGACCTTATCCATTGCCTCAGCGATAAGAGCTCCGATTTCCTCATCTGCGGCTGAAACAGATGCAACCTGAGCAATGCTCTCCTTGTCCTGAATCTGTACGGCAGTTCCCTTGAGGAACTCAACAGCAGCATCAACTGCTCCGCCCATTCCCTTCTTGAGAATCATAGGATTAGCTCCTGCTGTCACATTCTTGAAGCCCTCTCTGACGATTGCCTGTGTAAGAAGTGTAGCAGTTGTTGTACCGTCACCGGCAACATCATTAGTCTTTGTTGCAACTTCCTTAACGAGCTGAGCACCCATGTTCTCAACCTGATCCTCGAGCTCAATCTCTTTGGCAATTGATACACCGTCATTAGTAATCAGCGGTGATCCAAAACTTCTCTCGATAAGAACATTTCTGCCCTTAGGTCCGAGCGTAATCTTTACTGTATCTGCAAGCTTGTCTACTCCGGCAAGCAGCTTTCTTCTTGATTCTTCTCCGTAAAACAGCTCTTTTGCCATTTCTGTGTCCTCCTTATACTGCGTATACTTATTCGATTACTGCGAGAATGTCTCTCTGTGCGATTATTGTGTACTCCTCACCCTTGTACTTCACGTCACTGCCGCCGTATTTAGCGAAAACCACGATATCTCCAACCTTAAGTTCCATCTTCTCGTCAGCTGTTCCCGGTCCTACTGCAAGCACCTCTGCCTGCTGTGGCTTCTCCTTAGCTGAAGCGGTAAGATAAAGTCCGCCTTCTGTCTTCTCTACTGCTTCCATCTTCTTGATGAGAACTCTTGCACCGAGTGGTCTGATTCCTACACTCATTTCTGCCTCCTTGTATATAAATGATGTTATCTGTCGCAATTTGTTAGCACTCTGCGTATTCGAGTGCTAAATTCTATATGTATTGTAACACAGCCTCTATATGAGTCAAGTGTTATTTCGAGAATGATCTGCCCCAGTAGAACAGATACTGCTGAGCTATGCCGCCGTATTCTCCAAAGTTCTTCTCCGCAAATGCCTGCATCGCTTTTACATCATTCTCCGCAAAACCGTAGAGTTCAGACATTATTTTCTTAATCCAGGTATCTATCGGAAAAGCGCTCAGATTGCGCAGTCCGAACAGTTCTATGCAATTCGCAACTTTAGGACCTATTCCATGATATGCAAGCACCTCGTCATAATTCGAAGGGGCACCCTCCTCAAGGAATCTCGCTGCCGCTCTCAAGATATACTCACTTCTGTATCCAAGCTTAAGCTCCATAAGTTCAGCTGTATCTGCTTTCGCGAGCGCCTCTGCAGACGGAAATGAATACAGGGTGAATCCGCTAAAAACAGGATCCTCTGCAACAATCTTTTCCCCAAAGCGCTCACATATCGCCTCGATGCATTTCTTTATGCGCGGAATATTGTTATTCTGTGAAATTATGAACGATATGAGGGCCTCGAAAAGGTCCTGTTTAAGAATCCTTATTCCATAGCAGCAATCTGAGGCGTGCTCAAGCTCAGGACTGTTCTCCGACAGCATCTTTCGAACCGCACCGTAATCAGTGCCGAGGTCGAAATACTCGTACCAGAACTCCCTGCTTCCTCCGCTGGCTGTAAGTCTGAGTATGCCATTCTTCTCATCGAGTTCTGCTATGCAGGCATAACCTCCGGCTATACCCAGGTATCTTCCGTCATCGAGAGCGTTCCAGCGGAAACACTGCCCGCATTCAAAGACATGCGTCAGATTCATATCTTTAATTTTATCAAAGATGTATTCAGCCATTATTTGTCTCCGTTAAGTTCTTCTGCATCCTTGCAGAGCTGCATAATCTTTAAGTTGACTCCGCCTACAGAGAACGATGTAATCTCTTCTACCGCCTGATATACAGCTTTCTGGAAATCCCTGCTCCTGTCGATTGCCGAAGTGCTTTTCATCACCTTAAGCTCTACATCGATTGTGAGCTTGTTCTCTCTTCCTCTCTGATGAATTTTCTCAACCACCAGATCCGCGCTGTAATCATCCGCAGCAATCTCAACAATATCCCTTATCGCCTTAGCGCTGATGCTGAACTTTCCAAAATAACTGAACTGAGGTCTGACAACAGTGATGTCCCTCTCCTCATTATATTCTTTGTTCGTTACATCGCTTACCAGTTCCTGCAGAAGTCTCAGCGGATTCATAAAATATCCCGAGAAGTCTCTTCGAAGCTGTCCCATCGGTGCCGGGATTACATGGTTGCCCTCATCGTTTCTCGAGCGAAAAGCGATTTCTCTCTCTTCTTCGCTTGTAAAATCTTCGATATACAGTCTCTCGTCGGGCTCGTGCAGTTCAAGCGATCTGATTATCCAGTCGACCATTCTGTCCGATGTTCCGATAATCATCATACTTTTCGGACTGCACTTTCTGACAGCTTTCTTTACGGCTTCCGCATGCTTCTCATCTGTGAAAAGCGCTGTGCGGACAGCCCCCGCCTTAGTCGAGCATTTTTTGGCAGATGAACCCGCGATGACTTTACCTTTGTAGATGAAAAGTCCGTCATCGATGATTGCTTCAATATTCTTTTCGATACATATACGGTTGGCCTGATAGCTCTTGCCTGTTCCGCTCTTGCCTGTAAATGATATTATTCTCATAATTCTCTATTTCTGTACAAATATATTTACTTATTTCACTTATATAGTGTATACTATTTTATGGAAAGTTTCTAATCTAAAAAGGAGGAAATATCATGGCTTATAAGATCACAGAAGATTGCATCGGATGCGGAGCTTGCATGGCTGGATGCCCAGTAGAGGCTATCTCAGAGGGAGCACCTTACGTAGTAGATGCTGATGCTTGTATTGATTGCGGAGCTTGCGCAGGCGCTTGCCCAGTTGGCGCTCCTGTAGAGGCATAGTTCACTATAGATATCAATATTTATGCATAAATTAAAGAAATCCCGCAGCTAAGGCTGCGGGATTTTTCTATACTTGCATCTTTAGTCGTTCTGTTTGCCTTCGACAACGCTCTTCATCTTAAATGAAAGAGTATGCAAACTGTCACTCAGATGAACTGATTCAAGTGCGACATCCTTAGGAATCTCAAGATCAATCGGAGCAAAGTTCCATATTCCCTTTACACCTGCATCAACAAGTGTGTCCGCAACACTTTGAGCATTCTCACGATTAACGCAGATAATTCCTACATCAACGCCTGTCTTCTTAACACAAGCCTCCAGTTCGGATACATCCTGAACTATTACATCATTGACTACAGTTCCAACAACATCCGGATTTGCATCAAACACACCGATAATATTGAAACCTATCTTATAGTAGTATGTGTAGTTGGAAATAGCTCTTCCGATGTTACCGGCTCCGACTACAACAGTCTTGTACTCTCTGTCGAGACCAAGAATCTTGTTAATCTCTCCGTACAGGTAATCTACACTGTATCCGTATCCCTGCTGGCCGAACTCTCCGAAAGTGTTAAAGTCCTGTCTTATCTGTGATGCAGTAAACCCGATTATATTGCTGAGTTCACTTGACGAAATCTTCTCTATACCCTGCCTCTGCAGCTGTCCGAGATATCTTCTGTATATCGGAAGCCTCTTGATAATAGCATTTGAAATCTTTGGTATTCTCATTTATCCTCTCTCTATCAACTTCTATGAAGCAGGCTACCCCCCTGCTATAGTAACTATTTATTCTGCTCTACGTAAGCAACGATGTCGCCAACTGTTGCAAACTCTTCTGCTGCCTCATCAGGAATCTCAATTCCGTACTCATCCTCAACAGCAAGAATAACCTCAACAGCATCAAGTGAATCTGCCTCAAGATCCTTCATGAGATCTGTATCTTCTGTAATAATATCTGCCTCAACATCGAGCTGCTCTACGATAATATCTCTAATTGTTTCAAAAACCATATCTTCCTCCATATTCTTATGATTTCTTACCTTTACATTATAAGCCTAAAGTTAATATTTGCAAGGATTCCATG